>JBBKVK010000070.1:0-10910 GCA_037968395.1 Saprospiraceae bacterium
ATATCAGATAATACCTTGTGTTGCTTTACAATCTCATGCTCTATCTCTAATACTTGATAAAAAAACTGGGGATAAGGAGATTTTCCTTTGTCTTTTCGTGTCTCAGCATTTTCTAGGTAATTTCTATCTATGAAAACTTTTTTATCTACATAATCTAACATCGATGCATAGATACCTTCTACTATTATCACTTTATGTGAATTAAAGGTCACAATTTCCTTACGAATCTCATTCTCTTTGTAATGGCACATTGGTTTGATGAGCTCAGAAAGTCCTTTTTTAACTTGGCAAATATGTTTTTCTAGTAATTCTAAATCCAGCTCTTGTGGGCCTACATGATTGATATCATTTAGCCTCTGGAGGTGATTAGATGTAGGGGGCTTATGAAAGTAATCGTCCATATGAAAAATGAATGATTTTACCCCTCGCTCATTTAATACATGCTTAAGAGCCATAGCTAATGTAGCTTTTCCGCTGCCGTTTTCACCAGCAATGGATATTACATATCTTTTGGGACCGTCTTCATTTTCTTCTATGACAATGTCTGCTAGTTCTCTAGCCGGAGCTAGGTGATGGGGTTTGATTATTAGTATTTCACCAATCATGTTATATTTTAATTATAGTGCAAGGTATTTGAGTAGAATGACTTATTCAAAGATTAACGCAATAATTTAATAAAAGTCTATGATCAATACAAATATTTAAGCGGTTTCAGTTACCAAACAACATTTTAAACGACCTCACCATTAATTGTTTCTTGTCAGGATTCCAAATAACTGATTTTAATAGATCTCCTTCTTTTAGTTCTTCGGTTGGTATTGTAAAATAAACATCGCCCCACTCCCCTACCACACAAGTTTGGATTTGAACATCCTTATTTTGATCAGTCTTTCCTATTTTGTTATTGAGTTTGACTCCATACCATTTTACAATTCCACCACCCCTCTTTATAGAAAGAGTCAGAATGTGGTGATTGTACAGATTATATATAAGGTAAGGAGCCATAAAGTCACCACCTACGCTAAGGTATTTATACTCAAGCAATTCAGTATTAGAGACGATATGCTCTAAAGAAAAAGGAGCATACTCAAGGTCGCTTCCAATATCAAAAGCACCTACAATTGAATCATAGCAATTATTGTATTTAATACTGTCGGCAATGGTAACTTCTTGTATTAAGGCTTTTGACTTTAATGTAGGTTGCCAAACTTCTGTATCACGTAATAATAGGTCATTGGTATTGATTGTGTTTTTAAAAAAAGTAGCAAAATTAAAAGCATGAGTTGATTCATCTGTCACGATTCTACCATCGATGGCTTTCAAAGTATAATTAACATTAACTAGTGATAAGCAGACTATGAATACCATTAGAATTGATCTCCAAACACCTTTGCTACTCGATAATGCTAGAATCAGCGCAAAAGCCAACAATGGATATATATGTATCATGGGTCGTGATCCAAATCCGTTGATATAATTGTAACACCACCAGGCATAAGCTATGTATATATAGAGCGGAATGATCATCCAATTGATCCATTTTAATGGATATTGTTTTTTTATTAGAATGATGCTTACAAACGGTATTGCTAACAGAGGAGAATAAGTCAACCAACCATTTCTAGGACCAAAAAGTCCTGCAATGATCTCTGGATGTGTCCAATTAAAACCCTGATCTTGATAACTATAAAATATAAATTCGCCTGTCATCACATACCAATATAAAACCTGTGGCACTACAGGTATAATCATACAAAATACGCCAATCGGTAATATCGATTTCAAATTGTTTTTTAAGAATCTTATTCTATTCTGAAAAGCAATCCGGTCGCTAACACCATAAAATAAAGGAATCATTATGGCAATAATATCCGTTGGTCTAATCACGGTGAGTAAACCAATGGCAAGTCCAATTACTGCAATCCATTTTAATTTTTTCTGTATATAGTACCGATGGGAAGCATATATAATGAGACTGTATAGGAAAAAAATATTGATATGTGCCATCCCAGATTGGATGATCATGAACCAAAACACATTTGATCCAATAAATATCGACGTCAATCCAAAGACTATATCATCTCTATTAAAATAAGCCTGTAAAGTCAAGTATAATAACCAAAATCCAAATAATCCGTAAAAAATACCTGCACACTTTATAGATACTAAATACGGCAAACTAAACCCATTGATCGGGTAATGAGTAACAAGGGCAACTCCATGACCTAAAAGAAAAAAAGGAGCATTCATCAAAGCATTGGCATAGGTATATTGGATGATTACATTGCCCGTTTGATTAACCGAATAAGAGTCTTTCCACCGCTTCATACCATCCGTGGTACCCGAATCGATTGTAGTATCTAACGCCATGTCTTGTATATGAGTCAGATTACCATAGATAAATGCAGCAGGTAAGTAAGCATGATAGCCCAACGCATCTCCATAAAATATTCCTGAAGTCTTGCTAACATTCCACCATGTACCTACTCCAAAAAGGATAGAGAGTACAAGAAAAACAATGGTAGCTAATCGCATAGATTTAAATTAGAAAGTCAAAAATAGGTAATTATTAGGATTTGAGGTGAAGTTGTCTAGAAGTTCAAAGGGTGACGGTATTAGTAGTATCGATTTTTAACTTAAATTTGCACTCCTTATAAAATGAACAATTAACATCATGCAGCAACTCATCGACCTAATCCAGCAAGAAATGACCACTAGAGCAAATCCAGATTATGCTCCTAAAATGAAGGCTTACATGAAGGACCATTTTGAGTTTTTAGGTGTAAATATGCCAGCCAGAAAAACTGCTTTGAAAGCTGTATTCCAGCAAATCGATAAGCCTAAAAAAGATTCGTTGTTCTCATTAATGAATAAATTGTGGGCTTTGCCAGAGCGAGAATACCAATACATAGCCATGGACATTGCCAAAGGCTTAGAAAAGAAAATCACAAAAGCAGATATTGATGACATTATTACGCTCATTACTACAAAATCGTGGTGGGATAGTGTAGATTTTCTAGCTTCCACCTTACTTGGTGCTGCCTTAAAAAAACAAGGAGAGTTCGTATATGAATTTACAGACAAATTGATTCAATCTGACAATATGTGGCTGCGAAGATCGGCTATTATTTTCCAATTAAAATATCAAGAGGACGTTGATTTTGAGCTATTAAAAAGCCATATTCTATACACTATTGACGAGAAAGAGTTCTTTATAAGGAAAGCTCAAGGTTGGGCATTAAGGCAATACTCTAAATATAATCCAGCTGCTATTGCTGAATTCATTGAAACTTATCAAAATCAATTGAGCAATTTGACCATCAAAGAAGGCAGTAAATATATAAAAAACTAGGGCTAAAACTCTTTAAAACTTAAATTCATAGTCTATAGAAAAAATTAGATCTCTATTTATCTTTTTCTTTTTGTAGGCATCTTGGATAGATGTACCTATCACAATTTCATGATTCTTAGATAAAGGTACATCAATCATCATTCCATATCTTATTTTTTCAGTGTCGGTTATTGCTTGTGCATTGCCTAACGGAAGAAATATTTCACCATAAATCGATGGAGCAAAGAGCCATTTCTTATTATCGTATTTTAATGATATTTTTTCTCTGATTCTTGTATTATCAACTTCATCCTCCGATTTTTCTTTGGTGTACTCAAAGCGATTATTCCAATCAATTTTCCAAGGCTTAAAATCAATATCAAATGCCGCAATAGCAATTAACCTTTTATATCCTTCATCACCATATGCATTACGATAACCAAGCTTAGTTGTAAACCATTTTGTAAAATCATAACCTACAGTAAGTTGTGTAAACGACCGGTAAAGTGTAGAGACGTTTTCATCCCAACGGAGCGAATGTGATAATTGGGCTTCGAGGTTCTTTGTTATTTCCTTCTCGATCTTTATTTCAGTCCATAATTGCTTATCTTTTTCAATCCTTCTTCCATCTTGACTAAACATTGAGAAGCTGTTAACGCAAATTAGTGCAATTATTATTAATCGTATTTTCATATTATTAGGACTTTGGTGCATTATAATAGACTTTAATTTCTGCAGAATCATTTAGATAATTAAGCGATTTTATATTTACCCTTTGTATATCTAAACCAGTTCTCTTTTTGATATCATTGATTAATTCTTCCCTTTTATCTTCATGAGTTAAGGCAATGTTTTCATACATTATTATTTTTGATTCAGAATTATCGCCAAACCACAATCGCTCCATCAACCAAGTCGATACTAAAATAGATACGTTTACAAATACGACTATGATGTTGATATCACCAATGGTGTTAACTAAAGCCATAGCTATAGTGGCCAACAGATATGTCATCTCCTTAATCGGAATTGCATCTGTCCTATACCTTAAAATGCCAAATATAGCAAACAATCCAAACGCAAAGCCCATGGATATATCAGCAGACATCATCAAATATGAAACAAAAAAGATGATAATATTGAATAGAAAAAATGTAAACACAAATTCTCTCTCTCGCTTATTGTTAAAATAAATAAACTTGATTAAAATAATAACAGCAAGTAAGTCAATTGCAAATCTAATTAGTACATCGGCCAATGTCGCCATATCAAAAAATCCTTCCATCAAACTATTTCTATTTTATTTATTTCTCTTAATACACTTTTAAAATTGTTACTCTTTTTACCATAAAGATAAGATACTCCAACACAATATTTTGATATCGAAGTAGGCCTGACCTTCTCATCTAGCATTAATCTATTAAATAAACGCCATTTTGAGGCATTATTGTATTTAAATTCTACAATGGCCACTTGCTTTAGCTCCCGCTGTTTTGCGGTGTTGTTAAATACTAAATTTTGGTCTATTGTAATTCTATTGGTTTCATTTACAAAAGTTAATCTATCATAATTAATTACTAACTTTTTCTCGTATTCTATCGTATCATCTTTAAGAGCTTTGGGCATTAAGTCCGAAAAATCGGCTTCATCCTCATTCTTCCCCATCAACTTTCGAGTCTTATGTGTGACTGATTTATTGTTTTTTTCCTTAAATTCACTAAAAGAAACATCAGTTGAAACATAAGTACGATTGCGAAGTTTGTATCGACTCTTTCTACCGTTGTGATGCATCGTATACATGTCAAAAGCTGGTGTGTCAAAGTACTCCGTATGATATTGATTAAACATCAATCCATTCACTGTCATCAACTTATATTCACCCTCTAGTGCTTTGATAATGTTTGGCAATGAAGATTGATGTACTACATATTTTTTATCCCTCCTTTTCAAAAGGAAACCCTCTTTGACTTCTAAAAAATCAATGCTCTCAAAATTGCCTAATAAATCATCTAGTTTTGCCAATAAAAAAATGTTAACTATATCTCTCTAATAATATATTTATGTGATGTTGGGTATGCCCAGCTATCATATAGACGATACTTCCACAACTAACCTTCTGTCCACTTGCCACTCCTACCCTATCTAATTGCTCTTCTGTCATAGTATCTACCAAAGAAATGGTATATTCTCTGGTACATTTAAAATGGTGAATCAATTTCTCTAACTTGAAATTACTCAAATCACAACCCGCCATAAATACATCTTGGTCCATACCTGGCAATGGTGTCTGATCGCCTCTAGATATCGTCAATAATCGATAAGCAAATACACTTTCGGTATCGCAAATATGTAGCATGACCTCTTTTATTGACCATTTACCTACATCATAACTATAATTAAGCCTTTCCTGATTCTTGATTAGATACTCTTCAATTATTGCTTTTTGAGACCCAAGCATTTCTTCTGGATTTGGCTTTACTTTATCAATATATGTTTGATAGAATGGAGCACAATCTCCGACTTTTATTTTACTCATACGTAATATTTTATTTCAATTTATTCTTTTTATACCAACGACCCACTCTCCATATTGATGCTACGATCAGAGAGCTTGGCAAGTTCATTATTATGTGTTACGATGACAAAGGTTTGCCTGTAATCTTCCCTTAATTTTAAGATCAGATTATGAAGATCAGCAGAAGTAGCTCCATCAAGATTACCTGTTGGTTCGTCTGCAAATATGACCAATGGATCATTAATCATGGCTCTGGCAAAGGCAACTCTCTGCTGCTCACCACCACTCAGCTCGCCTGGTTTATGATTTACTCTATCCGCTAATCCAAGGTATGTCAAAATTTCTAGTGCCTTCTTTTCTGCCACTTCCTTATATGTTCCTCTGATGTAGGCAGGAATACAAACATTTTCCAAAGCTGTAAATTCGCCTAGTAAATGATGGAATTGAAATACGAAACCAATTTTTTCATTTCTGAAAGCTGACAATTGCTTTTCATTCATAGCCATCACATCATGCCCATCGATGGTAAATGTACCACTATCGGCTTTATCCAAGGTCCCCAATATATGTAAAAGAGTACTCTTGCCCGCCCCAGATTTACCTAGAATGGTTACAACTTCTCCTTTGTCAATGCTCAAAGTGACGCCTTTTAATACTTCGAGATCTCCATACTTCTTATGAATATTATTTGCAACTATCATAAATTTTCCATTTCTATGTTTTTCTTAGCATTTATCAACTCGCTTAGTGCATGAAAGTCAGATGCTTTCTTAGCAATATTAATGCCTTCATCATAAACCTCCATCGCTTTTGTGATGTCTTCTTGAGTAGCATAAAGATGAGCCAAATGATAATATAGGCCTACATAAGCTGGATCATTTTTTTTCAACTTCTCATATTCTTCGATAGCCATGGTCTCCTTGCCTGCCTTTTCGTATTCTTTTGCAATAGCAAATATTAAAAAGCTATCCTTTGGGTCTTCATCCAACATCGTCTTCAACTGCTCTAATCTACTCATAAATATTATTTGATGCAAAAATGATAAAAAAATAAGAACATCGTGTGACAGAAGATAAGTTTCATTAAATTCAGTTGAAACTATTGACATCTATGGTATCAAAAACAAGTGTTGAATGATGGAATGTTGATAAAGCTAGAATGCTAAAATACTGACAATACTTAAATGATTGTTTATCTAAATTTTAGTCATGAATCAGCATCAGTAAATTATCAAAAAAGATTGCAAACATTTTGATTTATAAAATATTATATCCTACATTTACCGTACAAATATTGAATATGTACATTTTATGTTGATATTGAAATGATGTAAGCTATAAAAAATAATCGACAGAACGCTTCTATTGATTCAATGTTATTAAGGTTGGGAATTCTGCTAATGGTATCATCATTGATGATGAATTTTTATTCTTTTATATATTTTATATGTGTAATTATCTAGTCTAGCAAATATAAAAAAAGAAAAGCAGTATTATTTAACGGATAGCATATTATTATGCTAATAAAACTTGTATATATGACTTAGACAAAAAACTACAAGAAATTTAAAGCCAAAAAATTTACATCATCGGTAGCTGGTATGAACTGGACCGTTTGGACTGAAAACACTGGCAACAACCCATATCCAAGTAGTTGGACAAGTATTCCCATTGCAAATGGGAGAGTCACTAGTAGCTTAAGCCAAGAGATCTGTGTACCCTCGGGTACAGATATTTTAATTCAATTTAACGATATTAGAAAAATAACAACTTTAACAAATGGTTGTTCAATTGCTTCAATTAAAAATTGTGATATAAGAAGTTTATCTCAACTGAAAATTAAGCATGCTTTGGTAATATCTCAAATAAGCGATAATAGTAATAAAATTGATCAAGCCTTTTACAATATTGACACACTAAGTTACCTTACAAAGTAGTAAAAGAGATAAATGGACTTAACCAAAAGGAAATAGAAATAATGGACTTATTTACTGGTTTATATATTGTCAAACCATACCATAACGAAGAGTTATTACTTAAATAGAAGATTATGAAAATCTAATTTTTGTTACCTATTTGCTGCAATTTGAATAACCATTAGTAATTAAAGACATATCCTCCATTAAAAACAAGTGAGTTCTTTTATACGTTACGATTTTATGTATATTAGCTAATATTTTAGAGCATGGAGATAAATAGGTTTAAATATTTTAACAAATTTAATAATGTAGCCACCAAGTCTATATTTTTTATTGTTTTGATATTATCGTCATTTAACCTTTTTGCGACTCACAATCGAGCTGGGGAAATCACCTACAAACAAACGGGTCCACTGACCATCGAAATGACCATCACTACGTATACAAAAACCAGTAGCGCTGCAGCAGACAGAGATAGTCTAGAGGTGTTTTGGGGAGATGGGACGAGTCAAATAGTACAAAGAATCGGGTCTGGTATAAGCCTTGCAAATGATGTAAAGAAAAATGAATACACTGCAGAGCATACGTATCCTGGTAGAAGCACTTATACCATTTACTTTCAAGACCCCAACCGTGTAGGCAATATTCTGAATGTCAATTATCCAAATTCTATTGATGTTCCCTTTTTTTTATCCACCACGTTTACGTTGCTTAATCCACAGTTTCAAGGGTACAATAGTTCTGCCATTTTACTTCAACCGCCTATTGACGTAGCCTGTGCTGGACAGCCTTTTGTCCATAATCCTAATGCTTATGATGCTGATGGGGATAGTTTGGCTTACGAATTAGTACCCCCATTAATGGGCCAAGGTGAACCCGTATCAGGTTATAAATTTCCTAATGAAATCCTACCAGGTATAAATAATATAGCTGTAATCAATGCAAAAACTGGTGACTTCACTTGGGTAAGTCCCCCACAACTAGGAGAATATAATATTGCAATCTTAATAAAAGAATACCGTAAAGGAGTGCTTATCAATTCTATCATAAGAGATATGCAGATTAAAATTGTGAGTTGCAATAATAAACCTCCTACTATAAAGACTGAAAGGGAGATATGTGTCATAGCTGGAGAAACTATAGAAATTCCGATAATTGTAGATGATCCTGATCAATTGCAAAAAGTGATGCTTACTGTAACTGGTGGGCCATTTAATATTCAAAGCAATCCCGCTCAAATAATAGGGTCAAATGCGTACCAAGATCCTGAATTTACTTCCACATTTAGATGGGAAACCAACTGCAATCATGTTAGTAAAGAGTATTACCAAATCGTCTTTAGGGCAGTGGATAATTACTTTGGAGATAGTACGGGATTGGCTACTTTTCACACCTTAAGGATAAAAATTATAGCCCCACCACCTGATAGTTTAGAGGCTGAAGCTATGAATGGTGAAATCACTTTGACTTGGAATTTGCCATATACCTGTGAAGCTGCTGATAATAATTTTTTTCAAGGATTTAGTCTTTGGCGAAAAATATCACCAAACCCTTTTAAGATTGATTCATGTCTTACTGGACTAGATGGCAAAGGATACGAAGAGATTGTATTTCTTACTAAATTGAATGACGGAAGTGATTATTTTTACATTGATTCGAATGTAGAAAAAGGGACAACTTACTGCTACAGAGTTCAAGCCGAATTTAGCCTATTAACGCCTTCTGGAAGCCTTTATAACAGAGTAGAAAGCTTGCCTTCTAACGAAATCTGTGAGCAGGTATCAAGGGACTTACCTCTACTTACAAAAGTATCTATAGATGAAACATCTCCTAACACTGGAATAATGCACATTAGATGGACAAGGCCATTAATTACTCAACTGGATACAATTGAAAATCCAGGACCATATCAAATAGAAATTTATAGAAACATCGTTGGTCAAAACGATTTTCAACTAATCCCAACAAGTCTCATCAATTTTAAGAGTTTCATAGAAATCATTGACACAAACTTTTATGACAATGGACTAAATACCCTAATTAATCAATACGAATATAAGATACTCTTTTATACAGGTGGTGACTTTAATATACCTTATGGAGAAAGTTCAATGGCTTCATCCATCTATCTAAACACAATGGCGTCTGATAAAAGATTGACATTAAATTGGATAGATTATACTCCTTGGACCAACTATTCATACGATGTTTATAAAAAAGATGTCTCAGGCAATTTCACCTATTTAAATACCACAACGAAAGAGGAATATTCAGATTTAGGGCTTATTAATAAAGAAGAATATTGTTATTATATTATTGCGACAGGATCTTATTCATTAAAGGACTTAGAAGACCCAATCGTTAATCTCTCTCAAATATCTTGTGCTAGACCAGTGGATAATGTACCTCCTTGCCCACCTAAGTTAGAAGTCACTAATCTTTGTGAAGATGTTGATAATTTTGGCTCGATAGAAGACTTATTTAATACCATCCGATGGTCAGATCCTAATATCTTTTGTGAGAATAAAGAAGCTATTGCAAAATACACCATTTACTATGCACCTACTGTCACATCAGAGTATGAAGTCATAGCTTTTAGGACACCAAACGAACCTTTGATCTATGACCATTTAGCAACTGCTAATGGATTAGCTGGATGTTATGCCGTAACAGCGACTGATTTGTTAGGTAATGAAAGTCCATTTAGTGAAGTAATCTGTAAATCAAATTGTCCGATATATACCTTACCAAATACATTTACACCTAACGAAGATGGTGCTAATGACCTATATCGACCTATGAAGAATTTATTCATTTCACGGGTAGAATTTTCCGTATTTAATGAATGGGGGAATCTGGTTTTTGAAACAACTGACCCAATATTAAATTGGAATGGAAAAAAGGACAATACTGGCAAAGACCTTCATGAAGCTAATTACTATTATGTTTGCAAAGTATTTAGTCTAACAGCAAATGGAGAGATAGAAATCACTCCTCCGCTAAAAGGTTTTATTCAGATCATAAGGTAATTCCAAAAATTCTTAATAATTTATCTAGTTTTGCAGTTTTAAAAAATAGTTATTAGTTGATAGTTAATTGTTTGATAGTTGATAGTTAGCAGTTAGCTTTTTGCCTCCCTTTAGGGT
>JBBKVK010000071.1:0-41998 GCA_037968395.1 Saprospiraceae bacterium
TTAATTCAATAACTTTATTATTTGACATTGCCATGAGTCTCTGTCTTATTTTATATATTTTGTTACAAATTGAATACTAAATCTATTTTAAAGTAAAGTAATTCTACTTCCTTTTATTCAAATTGTTAATTTACTTTTGCAATTCATTAAACAATATAGAAATGGAAGGATATGTAAAGGTTAGCGATGTTGGTAAATTGCGAACAATTGAATTTTTTCATCCATCACATAATTCATTGCCATCTAATTTATTGATTGGATTGGTTGAAGAGATCAATAGAGCGGGAATGGATGACGAAATATTATTGGTGGTGTTGCAAAGTGGGGGAGATCGTACATTTTGTGCAGGAGCAAGTTTTACAGAGTTAGCTAGTATATCTAATGAAGTTGAAGGTAAGCAGTTTTTTTCTGGATTTGCTAATGTGATAAATGCAATAAGAAAATGTCCCAAAATTATTATTGGTCGTGTACAAGGCAAAGCAGTAGGTGGAGGAGTTGGTCTTGCATCAGCATGTGATTATACCATGGCAACTAAATTTTCCTCTATTAGACTGAGCGAGTTGGCTGTAGGCATTGGTCCGTTTGTCATTGGTCCAGCAGTAGAGCGTAAAGTAGGGACATCAGCTTTTAGCCATTTAGCTTTGGATGCTACTGAGTGGCAAACGGCAGAGTGGGCAAAACAAAAAGGAATGTTTACCGAAGCCTTTGAATCAGTAAAACAATTGGATGAATATTTAGACCATTTCACCAAGATCTTACTTGCTTCTAATCCTGAAGCGTTGAGATTACTAAAGAGAGTATTTTGGGAAGGTACAGATCATTGGGATAAATTATTAGAAGAAAGAGCCGAAATGAGTGGTAAACTTGTATTGTCTGACTTTAGTAGGAATGCTATTAACAAATTTTTAAATATATAAGTGATAGGTTTATCGAGACTTTTGATGAATAATATCGTCTAACTTGTAATTAATCTAAAAAAAACTAAATACTTATGAAACATAAAATATTATTCGCTTTTATTCTTCCAATATTCTTTGTGTCGTGTGACCCTGCTGCTTTTAACAAATTTGTAAAAGACCTCAACGTGCCATTATCAAATGAGCAAATAGCTTCGGGCTTAAAAGAAGCTCTTAATTTAGGTGTTGATAATAGTGTTTCATTTTTATCAGCTGATGGTGGGTATTACAATTCTATATATAAGGTCTTATTACCAGAGGAAGCTCGTAAAGTTACTGATAAACTGCAAGTTATACCAGGTTTTAGCAATGTAGAAGAAGAAGTGGTAAAAAGGATAAACTTAGCTGCTGAAGATGCCGCTAAGAAAGCAGGACCAATATTTGGCAATGCCATTAAAAGCATGACCTTTAATGATGTAATGAATGTATTAATGGGCGAAAAAAATGCAGCTACATCGTATCTTCACGATAAAACATACCAAAACCTATATGGTGATTTTAAGCCAGTGATCGTTGGATCTCTTAATAAGTTTGGAGCGTTAGATTACTGGGCGGATGCAGTTAATACATATAATAAGTTACCTTTTATCAAACCTTTAAATCCTGATTTAGCTGATTATGTAGCAGGCAAATCTCTAGAAGGATTGTTTAGTTTAGTTGAAAAGAAAGAACTTGGTATTAGATCTGACTTATCACAGCGTACTTCGGACTTGTTGAAGAAGGTTTTTGCTAAGCAGGATTAAAATTAAAAAGGGGATAGACCACCAAGATTTTAAAAACCTCGGTTGTCATCGCCTGCACTTTACTATGCCAAAAGATTGTTTTCAATTGTAGTCCTTACGAGGCCAGCAGTGTTTCTAGCATTAAGTTTAGATAGCAAATTACTTCTATGGGATTCTACAGTCTTTAAACTAATAAACAGTTCATTAGCAATCTCTTGAGTAGTAAATTCTTCGATTATCAATTTTAATACCTCTTTCTCACGTCTAGATATTTTCGGAAAATTATTAGTGTTTGCTGATGCTTTACGTTTGTTCATAAGACCCTTCATAATGGTCTCAGTTACTTCTTTTGAAAAATAAGATTCATCTTTATAGACCGTCCTGATCGCTTTGAGTAATTCCTCTCTTCCAGTATTTTTTAGAATGTAACCCTTAGCGCCATTGTTCAATATTTCTGAAACAAAACTTTCTTCATTAAACATTGAAATAGCTAGAATTTTCAGTTTAGGTTTAATCTTGAGTGCTTCTTTGCAGACCTCCATACCGTTCATTTCTGGAAGGTTGACATCTAAGAGTAGCACATCTACATCTTTTTCAGCTATCATTTCCATTACGGCCTTTCCATCATAGCACCTGCCAATTGTCTCCATATCATCTTCTGTCTGCAATATAGAATCTATTCCATCTACAAACATTGTATGATCATCAGCTATGAGTATCTGCATTTTATCCTTCATGTGTTTATTTCAAAAAAGTCTTTTAGTTAGTAGTTAGTTCGACTCAAATGTGAAAATATGAATTATTAAACATTATATAATACATTATATGTTTATAAACGTGTAAGTGTTGCAAAGACATACTTTTTATTTCAAGAAAATTTGTTTTAGATCAAACCCTATATATGAATTGTATTTAAGTAACTTCTAGAAATTTGACTAATGTATTTTTCGAAGGAATGCAATTGACTCAGAGCGAGAGGTTACATTGATCTTTGTGAATAAATTTTTGAGGTGAGTTTTTACAGTGTTAATAGATAAATACAATTCTTCAGCAATTGTATTATTGGTTTTTCCTTCCCAAACCATCTTTGCTAATTGATATTCTCTTTGAGTTAGGTGCTCCGAAATATAATTGTTAATTGTTTCAATCAAAGGAAAATTAGGAGCTTGCTCACTATTATACCTAAACATTGCCATTTCTATGGAAGATATAATATCTCTATCTTTAAATGGCTTTACAATATATCCATAGGGCAAAGTTGCTTTCGCCAATTCTAAGGTGGTTTTATCAGCGTAGGATGTTATGTAGATAAAAGGAATATTGTAGTTTTTCTTTAAATTTTCACCAATATCAATTCCATTTTTTTCACCCTTTATAGATATGTCAAGTAGGACAATATCAGGCTTCCGATTATTGACCATGTCCATAGCTTTAAGGCAAGAGTGTGATATGCCAATGACATTATAACCTGCTTCATTAAGTGTAAACTCAATGTCACTAGCTATTAAGGGTTCGTCTTCAACAATTAGTACTTTTATTTGCATAATATCTAAAGATAATGAAGTATTACAAAGATATTCTATTCAATAACGATAAATCTCATACTTTAGGGTGAGTTTTGTTTAGCTAGAATAGTTTTTATTTGTCACAAATTGAAGTTGCGACTTATATGAATCAGAGATCTGCAAAGGTTATCCCTATTCACCGGGTCATCAAACCCCAAAGTGAAGAAGAAATGTTGTTTTTGGAATTGTTGGATATTTTTAATAAAACAATTGCTCTTGACATAAAGATTAGAAATCATTTTAGTCAAGAAAATATTGCCAAACCAATAGCTAAATGAAAATTATTAGTCTTATTCTTTTACTCCTTCCATTAGTATTAAATGGACAATCTGATTTGTATAAAAATTATTTGGGTTCAGTAGTAAGTAATGATTCTAAACACTATGAATTAAGGGACTCTTTAATTTATAAAACCAACTCTAAAGATACGCTAGATGCTATTGAACTAATAGAGGTTATTCATCAAAAATATATTGGAGGAACTGAAGATCAGTCGTTAAACAAACAATCAACTAATGTTTCAGATGAAAGTTTTGGTTTAATATATCAGATACTTTCTAAAGCCTTTATAAATAAAGATTTTTATTTCTTTGCCTCAAAGGAATTAATAACGTTATCTGACAAGCTTGGGATGAAAGAAAACCATTTTTTTTCAATTATCAGTTATGGATCGATGGCTATGATGACTGGAGACACTCTAAAAATCAAAGAAACTATTGATTATATAGATAATTATCCGGACAAACAAGATAGTGCAAAACTATGTAGAAAGTATTTATACCTGTCAGAATTGCATAAAATAACCAAAGCAGAATCTCCTATAAAATATTATGAGAAGTTTGAGCATGAACTTGTAAATCACTTAAATATTCAAATAGATTCATCCGTTTACGTCGGAGGATTAAGAGCTTATGCCAATTATCTTATTCAAAAAGGTGATCTGTATCAAGCGGCACAAAAGTTGTTAAAAGTAAAAAACTATTTTCCGAACAATAAAATATTTTCACTTCCTAGAATAGAGACTTACCTAGAATTGTCTCAAATTTATCTTGACTTGAAAAATCAAAAGCTGGCTGAAAAGTATTTAAATCAAGCCATTAAAGTTTGTGATAATGAGGGGTATCAGAAATTCAGAGATACTCGATGCGTAGATCAGAGAGCAAAAATATTAGCTCGCAGTGGCCAATATAATAAAGTAATTGATTTGTTAGAAGGTAGTATTAAACAATATGGTAAAATAAGCATAAACGAATCACTAACTAAGCAAATGTTGGTGCATCTTGGAGATGCATACTTAAACGAAAATAAGATGCCATTGGCTAAAGAATCACTGAATAAGGCCTCTGCTATTAAAGTTAAGAATAGTGGTATAAATGCAGCAAATGAATTATTGAAAGCAAATTATTTGTTTCATTCTGGGATGCACAAAGAAGCAATTGATATTGGGCTGAGTAATCTTAAGTTTTGTGTTGAAGAAAATTTGGTGTCACAAAAACCGTCAAACCTGTTCCTTTTGTACCAGATTTACAATGCCAATGGCAATAAAAGTGAAGCACTAAAGTATCATGAGCAATATCATGCCTTAGACGACTCTCTTTATCAATCTGGTCAACAACTTGGTATCTCCGAGCTCCAAACTGAGTATGAAGTTGGGATTAGAGAAGAGCAGATAAAGACTCTAAATGCAAAGAACAGCTTAACTAGCACTGAATTAAAAGCACAAAAAACTATATCTGTTATTTCAGCATTCGGACTAATTTTACTTTCTTACTTCTTGTATAATCAATACAATTTGTATAATAAACTTAAGCTACAGAATGAATTAATAATAAAATCTAATGAAGAGAAAAATGTCCTACTCAAAGAAATTCATCATAGAGTTAAAAACAATCTTCAAGTAATTTCTTCTCTTTTAAAATTGCAATCTCGATATATTAAAGATGACAATGCAGTTAGGGCTATTGCAGAAGGTAGAGCAAGGGTACAATCCATGGCCCTATTGCATCAAAATCTTTATCAAGATGACAACCTAAAAGGCGTCAATATTGAAGAGTATTTTTCGAATCTAATTCAAGGATTGTTTGATGCATACAATATAGAGGAGGATACTATTACGCTAAAGGTAGATATAGATCCCCTCATTCTAGATGTAGATACCGTAATCCCGCTTGGATTGATTTCAAATGAATTAATTTCCAATGCTCTAAAGCATGCTTTCCATGGAATTGAAAATGGTGAACTCTTTGTTTCTTTAAAAGAAAGAGAAGACAAACTGATATTAATCGTCAAAGATAATGGTGTAGGTAAGTCAAAAAAAATAAAACCCGAATCGGGTGGTGGATTTGGCAAAATGCTCATTCAGTCATTGTCATCTAAATTAGAAGCAGAGATCCATGAAACTCAAAATAACGGCACTACTGTGAAAATTGTGATCCATGATTATAAAGTAGCTGCATAATGAAAAGTTAAAAGATTGAATGTCTTAATTTTCCTATTAACTAATATTCTGCCTAAAAATAAAGGCAACATTGATCAAATATCATTTTTTTGTCCTTGGATACAAACAAGTGATGTAACTTTGTGTAAATACTAAACCTAAGTAATAATGTTATCTAAGTCATTGAATATAATACTGATATTAATGGTAATAGGTTATGCAGCTTATTATTTCTATAAAATGCCAAAGTATAATGAAGGGGAGTTAGCACCAGATTTCACTGCTACAATTAAAACAGGAGAAACTATTACACTATCATCATTAGAAGGTAATTATATTTTGCTTGACTTTTGGGGATCTTGGTGTGGTCCATGCCGTAAGGAGAATCCAAAATTAGTAAAACTATTCAGTGAGTTTCACAAAATTGATTCAACTCAATCGATTAATTTAGAAATAGTAAGTGTTGCTATTGAATTTAATCCTCAAGGATGGGAAAAGGCTATTGTATCTGATGGTTTAGTATGGAAAAATCATATTTATGAAAAAGGAAGATTTCAATCTCCAATTGCTAAAATGTATGGTGTTAAAGAAATACCTACAAAATACTTAATAGATCCTGAAGGTAAAATAATATTTACCAATCCATCATTTGATCAGTTACGAAAGGTTTTATCTGACAATTTGCATTAAAGCAATGACCAAGGTTGACAAAATTACACCTTTATTACATTTTTTATTGACAAAATGACCACTATAGCTATATGGCAAGGGAATTGATAAATAAGTGGAGAAGTAAACTTATAAGTAAAATGGATAGTAAAAAAGAAGAGTTGGAAGACTTACAAGATGTAGTGGTCAATCAAGGAGACGATAATGTTGAAAGTAATGAAGAAGTACAAGATATTGATTTATCCCAGCAATTAGCAGAAGCTAAAGACAAGTACTTAAGACTTTTTGCAGAGTTTGATAATTATAAAAAAAGAACCCTTAAAGAAAAACTTGACTTAATTCGCACTGCGGCTCAGGATACAGTTTCATCTTTATTGCCAGTTTTGGATGATTTTAATAGAGCAAAAAAAGCTTCAGAGGAAAGTGATAATGAGAACTTTTCAGAAGGAGTGTCCTTGGTATACCAAAAATTAAATAATACTTTACAAGCTAGAGGTCTACAGGCTATGGAGTCTACAGGTGAGATTTTTGATCCAGAAAGACATGAAGCAATAACCGAAATACCTGCTCCAACTGAAGACATGGTTGGGAGAGTGATAGATACTGTCGAAAGCGGATATTTACTTAAAGATAAGATTATCAGATATGCCAAAGTGGTAGTTGGTAAATAAAACATTACAATGGCAAAAAGAGATTTTTACGAAATATTAGGAGTTAAAAAAAATGCGGACGCAGATGAGATAAAGAAGGCTTATCGAAAAGTCGCAATGAAGTATCACCCTGATAGAAACCCCGACAATCAAGCCGCGGAGGATAAATTTAAGGAGGCAGCTGAAGCATACGAGATACTATCTGATGCTGACAAAAGAGCTCGATTCGATAGATATGGTGCAGATGCTGTAACAGGTAATGGTGCTGGTGGATTTAGAGGTGGTGGAGGTATGAATATGGAAGACATATTTTCTCAATTTGGTGATGTTTTTGGAGGTGGAGGAAGCCCTTTTGAATCGTTTTTTGGGGGTAGTAGTGGAGGCCAACGACAGTCTGGAGGTCAAAAAGGTTCTAATCTTAGGATAAAAGTATCTTTAACTTTACAAGAAATTCTAACTGGAGTTAAGAAAAAAATAAAAGTCAAAAAGAGTACTAAATGCAGTACTTGTAGTGGGTCAGGGGCTAAGGATGCATCATCTGTTAAGACTTGTGGTAGTTGCCAAGGTTCTGGTTATGTAAGACAAGTAAGAAATACATTCTTAGGTCAAATGCAAACAACAGCAGTCTGTCCAACTTGTAAAGGAGCGGGCAAACAAGTCACTGCTGTATGTGGAACTTGTAGAGGTGACGGTACCAATGTAGAACCAGAGACGATCGAGATCGAAATACCAGCTGGAGTACAAGATGGTATGCAACTCTCAATGAGAGGCAAAGGTAACGCGGGTAAAAATGGTGGTCAAAGTGGAGACTTACTAATTACCATTGAGGAATTACCAAATGATGATTTTGCAAGAGATGACATGAACGTTATTCACGATCTGTATCTTAATTTTGCAGATGTAGCCCTTGGTACTCATGTTGAAATACCTACATTAGATGGTAAAGCTAAGATTAAAATACCAGCAGGAACACCTGCAGGCAAGATTTTGAGACTGAAAGGCAAAGGACTTCCTTCTGTACAATCTTATGGCACAGGAGACCTTTTAGTTAATATCAATGTTTGGACTCCTAAAGAACTCAATAAAGAGGAGATAGCCTTGTTAGAGCAAATGAAAGAAATGGAGGCATTTAAACCTAACCCGACTAAAGATGATAAAGGCTTTTTTGAGAGAATGAAAGATATGTTCCATTGAGAAAATCTTACATACTCGTAATACTGATATTTGTGCTGACATGGATTTCATGTGGACCAAAAGTCATGTATGAAGAATCAATAAAAATAGCTACACCTTGGTCTTATGATCAAGGTGTAGATTTTATTTTTAATGTTGATGATACAACGAGTACTTATAATCTCATATTAAATGTAAAATATAATCAGGTATTCAAATATCAGAATTTATATACAAAATTTAATACTAGGTTTCCTGACGGAACCAAATCTAATGACATTACTTCTTTAGATATCAGAGACCTATCTGGTAAATCACAAGGCAAGTGCAGTGGAGATTATTGTACAGTCCCATTTTTAATACAAGAACAGACGCATTTCAAATCTACTGGCGAACACCAAATCCAATTGTTCCAATACAGCAGACAAGACACTATATCTGGTATAGAGTCTATTAGTTTAAGAATAGAAGAAGTAGAGTAATCAATTCTATCCTATTAACATAGTAAGATTGTAGATACTAAAGGCTATTTTAAAAATTCTATCTTTGTCCAAAATTTTGGTTTTGAAAATATATACTTTATTAATTGTGGTTTGTTTCACTATGTCTTGCAGGGATTCATCAATTATAATTACAAAGCCTGATGCTAAATTATCATCGCTGCAGATAAAGCAAACTATGGAAAAGAAAAATGAATGGCTTGTTTCAAAACAAGCTGATTCATTAACTACTATTATCCACCCACAAGCTATTTATGGACATTCTAATTGCTGGGTCCAATCGTCCGATGATTTAATTAATAATGAACCATTAGATAGTTTGACCTATTTGAGTATAGACATAGAAGACTTAGAGATAAATCCAATTGGATCTACGGGTATAGTGAGTGGAGTGGGGCATTTTGTAGGCATTTTTAAAAGGGATACATTTGATATGCGACTATGTTTTGTAGAAACTTATGCAAATGTGGAAGATAAATGGATGCTGATTGGTAGGCAAGCAGCTAAAGTTCCTAAGGATTAAATTACACTAAAGAAATAGATTATGAAGATAGTATTTATGGGAACTCCAGATTTTGCGGTTCCATCATTGGATATTTTAGTGCAAAATGGTTATGACATAGTAGGTGTAATTACATCAACAGATAAGATGGGAGGCAGAGGCGGCAAACAGCTAATACAATCTGCAGTGAAGCAATACGCTGTCGAAAAAGGACTTACAGTATTACAACCTGCCAATCTTAAAGCACCTGACTTTATTGAAGAGCTTAAATCGCTAAAAGCTGACCTTCAAATAGTGGTAGCGTTTAGAATGTTACCAGAAATAGTATGGGATATGCCATCTCTTGGCACTTATAATTTACATGGGAGTTTATTGCCAAAATATAGAGGAGCAGCACCAATACATTGGGCAGTCATTCAAGGTGAAAAAGAAACT
The DNA here is from genome assembly GCA_037968395.1 of Saprospiraceae bacterium. Lineage (GTDB taxonomy): Bacteria > Bacteroidota > Bacteroidia > Chitinophagales > Saprospiraceae > JADKBO01. The sequence goes on from JBBKVK010000071.1 coordinate 9,610, forward strand.
GGAGTCACTTCATTTAAGTTAAAACATGAGATCGACACAGGAGATATTGTATTTCAACAATCTTTTGCTATTGGTCCGAATGACACCACTGGTGATGTGCATGATAAAATGATGAGCATCGGAGCTGAAACCGTTTTAAAAACGGTACAGGCTATTGAGAATGACACCATCGTTTTTACTGCTCAAGATCCATCATTAGTCTGCAAAGCCCCAAAGATATACCACGAGACTTGTCTAATTGATTTCAATAAGCCTTGTCAAGAAGTCCATAATTTTATCCGAGGGCTAAGCCCATTTCCTGGAGCTTATACTACCATAGATGACACAGATACGAAGATCATGAAGGCAAAAATGAATAGGGACCTAAAAGCGGACTGTCCAATTGGTTCGTATGTAACAGACAACAAAAAATTCCTAAGCTTGAAATGTACTGAAGGATTTATTGATGTCCTCGAAATAAAGATGGCTGGAAAACGTCAGATGCCTATTGAGGTGTTTTTAAATGGGTATGAGTTGAAAGGGTAGTAGAGAAAAGATTAGTAATAAAGAATACATAAAAACTACTTTTTTTAACCTCCAATGGGTCAAGACCCATTAGAGAATATGGGATTAAAGTAAATTTCAAAGGGGTAGCCGATACAATTAAACGATTTAACAAATAGGTCGAAGACCAAACTAAACCGAGGCGTAGCCGATAAACAAATTATTACCCTTCTTGACTCTTATCCATTTCCATCAAAGTAAACTCAAGTAATCTCGAGTCAAGATCAGCATCATCTAATCTAATTAGTACTTTTGATCCCATTTTGAGTTCTTCTCCTGTCCTTTTAGATACCGCTTTTAGCCTGGTAGTTTCCATTACAAAACTATCTCCTAACCTGCTGAATGGTATCATCCCTTCAGCCTTACTTTCTACTACTTCTACAAAGATCCCTTTCTCGATCATACCAGAGATGACACCATGGAAGATTTGACCCACTTTGTCTACCATATACTCAACTTGTTTGTATTTTATAGACTCTCTTTCACAATCCATTGCTTTCCGCTCTTGTCTAGAGATATGTTTGCATTTAGCTTCTAAAAGGTCTTTGTCTCGTCTCATTATTCCTTCAAGATTTTCAAAAAGAATTCTGTGGACTAAGACATCACTATACCTCCGTATTGGACTTGTAAAATGAGTATAATAATCAAATGCTAAACCGTAATGGCCAATATTTTCAGTAGTATATTCTGCTTTTGCCATTGTACGGATAGCAAGTGGTAACAACATTTTTAAGCTTTCATCTTCTCTCGATGCTTCAGTTAATTGATTAAGCGATTGAGCAATTTTATCTGGGTTGTCCAGTTTGATATTGTATCCTAATTCTTTAGCAAAAGCTGAAAAATCAGCTAATCTATCTAAATCAGGAAGATCATGAGTACGATATACAGCTGGTACTTCTGGTTTTGCTTTTTTAAATAAGAAAGTAGCTACAGCTTTATTTGCCAAGAGCATAAAATCTTCTACTAATAGGTGAGCATCTTTTCGCTCCTTTACATATACTCCGATTGGTTTATTATTCTCATCAAGTTCAAATTGAACTTCATCACTATCGAAGTTAATTGACCCTTTTTTCATCCGATCCTTTCTGAGCTTATGAGCGATAGCATTTATTTTTCTTAATTCATCTACAAGATCTCCTTCGCCCGACTCTAACCTTTCCTGTGCCTCTTCATAAGAAAATCTTCTAGCTGAGTGGATCAAGGTCCGCCCAAACCACTCACTTACAATCTTATACTTCTCATCAAACTCAAATACAGCTGAGAATGTACACTTGTCTTCATTCGGATTTAGAGAGCATAGATCATTAGATAGTCTCTCAGGAAGCATAGGAATCACTCTGTCGACCAAATAGACAGAGGTAGATCTTTCATATGCCTCTTTGTCTAAGGCAGAATTTTCTTTTAGATATTGGGTAACGTCAGCTATGTGGACACCGACTTCTGTATTTCCATTTTCTAATACTCTGTAAGATATTGCATCATCAAAGTCTTTGGCAGTGGCAGGATCTATTGTAAATGTAAGGATTTCTCTAAAGTCTCTTCTTTGAGATATGATCTCTGGAGTAATTGTTCCATCAATTGCTTCTGCTTGCTTTAGTACATGATCTGGAAATTCCAGTGGGAATCCATTACTGAGTAGGATGGATTGCATCGCTACATCGTTTTGATTCATTTTGTGAAGCACTTTTTCTACTTTCCCCCAGATATCTTTGTTTTGGCTCATGCCCCATTCCGTGATTTCTGCTAATACATATTGTCCATCTTTAGCAGGCTCTATATCTTTAGGGTGTATAAATACTTCTGGAAATTTTCCTTCTAGGATTGGATGTACTATTGCATATTGTTTGTAAATTTTAAGTGTGCCGATTACATGAGTAATGGCTCTTTTTACTACAGAAATTATTTTTCCCTCTGGTTTTCTTCTACCAGATTTTCTAGGTATTTCGATCTTTACAATATCACCATGCATAGCAGTACCAGTTTGTCTTGCAGGAATGTATACGTCTTGCTCCATATCTTCTAGAATGATATAAGCTGCTCCTGACCTTGTCATATCAACCTTACCAGTATATACCGAGCTTGGCATTACATCTTGTGTTTCAGTGGCACTATTGTTTGGATTCCAATATACGGATCCGTCTTTAGCCGACAGAATAAGTCCCCTTCCTTTTAGCATCTCTACGGCATGAGCCACAGAATCAATACTATTTTTTACTTTTATCTTACCTAGTATTTGTGATATATTGAAATGTTTATCTTGATTCCTTGACATTAACTTCAATATGAAAAATTGAAGTTGTTTGTTTCCTATTTTTACTTTTGTAGTACTTCTTCTGTTACTTTTTTTGTTTCCCATGGGTATTATATATTTTCGTCAACATGGAATAGCATATCGCCCGATTCCAATATTTCTATAGTAAATGATTGACTTGCAGCAGGATCAAAATCTTGGTCGTTATAACTAGCTCCAGCTTGAATGTATATGATAAGGTCTTCGTCAATTTTGGCGACAGACTTCTTTATTAAATTTCCTTCTACAATAGTGCCACACATTGTTTTCTTAGATATAAGCGTATTGCTTTTATCTAATGTTAAAATGATGTATTCATAACGAAGCAAACTTGCTTTCCAATACACAATTGCTTTATATTCTTGAGTTTCTGGTAGTGAAAAGCAAGGTGTAATTTCAGTAAATTCATCAATTTCTCCTTCCCATCTTGTGATAAATTGATCTATCATTACTTGGGGTAATGGTTTAGCAATGTCTTTTATGTTTACGATGGTTTCTTCTGAGATTACGATAGGTGGTGTTATTTCTTCAAAGTATTGAAGAAACTCGTCGAAAGTAGGTGTTTTAATTTGCATTTAATCTAAAATTATTATTGACCAAATTTTTGGTACATATTGAGATCTGGGTACTCTTTGAGTAAAGGTGTGATGTCATTTATTTTATTATACCCTATAAAAGGAGTAATCTCTAAAGTTGTTGATAAGTTATTTGTTGAAATTAAATTTTTAATCGACTTTATGTAGTTATAATTATTAGAATTTCCTAAGTAATAATTTAATTTATCTCCTTCCTTTATCACAATAAATGGGAAATCCATATTCAAGATATCTCCTCTCAACATTTGTGATGTTTCGGCTATTTTAATTCTATAATTCAGCAATAATAGACTACTAAGATAGGTGTCAAATTTTTGTGATTTGATATCATTATTGACTTGAGGGTAATCGTTTATAATTGTCACATATTCTTTATTATAATTACTAAATAATATATCAATCCGATTATGATATTTACTAGCTATTAAACTATTTTGGTCGCTTAATAATGGATATGAGTTGCCTAAGGATATTAATTCAATATCATCAGATTTAAAACCCTTAGTTATTAAATATTCCTTTATTTTTTCAGCCCTTTTAATTCCAATAAACAAATTGAATTCTTTAAGATTCTCAGATCCTGTATGTGTTAATAATTGTAATTTACTACCTGGATAAACTTTGTTAAAATCTGAAAGACTTTTAAGAGCTACAATATTTTTGGGAGATAATAGACCACTATTTGGATCATAATAGAGCGGGGTGTTGATATATTCAATTTTTTCTTTAACAGTCGGTTCAGTATTAAAAATTGCGGTAACGTTAAGTATAGGATCTGATGAAATACTGTCCGCTACTTGAATAAAAGGCAACGCTTCTGTATAATTTAATTGATCTATTATTTGGTCTTTCCAATAAACCAAATACAAATCAAATCCACCAAACCCACTTGGTCTATTGGAACTAAATACCGCTTGAGTCCCGTCGAAGGAGATGAATATGTCTTTCTCATCTCTAGGGGAGTTGATTGGTGTACCAAGGTTAATTGGTTCTTCCCATTTGTTATCATAGTACTCTGATCTAAATATATCAAAGCCTCCTAAACTATTTGGCCTATTAGAACTAAAATATAAGAAATTACCCCCTTTGGTTATGCAGCCAGACTCTTCATCAAAGGCTGTATTTATATTAGGTCCAAGATTTACTGGAGTTATCCAATTATCATCTACTTTTTGAGTAACATACAGATCGTAACCTCCGAAGCCTCCATCTCTTTTACTTGAAAACAAAATGATGTTGTCTTTAAAAACAGAAATATCTTTATCACCAATTTCTACATGAATAGGGACAGCAAATTTTGAAGGAAAAATACGTTCATTAGGGGTTAAATTAAATGTATCTACTAATAACTCTGCCTTTTCTCTAGCACTTTTTCTAATATAATACATGGCATCACCTGCTTTGCTAAAATCTTGTATGTTCTCGTTTCTAGCAGTATTTTGTAATGAATTGAAAGGATACACAGATGTCCAATTGCCATTCATTAATTCTACAGCAAACATGTCATAAAAGTACTTTCCAGTAAATTCGTTTTGAAGACCGTTTATATCTCTTTTACCGCCAGATGAAATATCTCTGTCCGATGAAAAATAGTATTTGTTTTGAAAATTCGGGCTCTGTACCGGTGATAGTTCATTGTATGGAGTGTTAACAATATCTCCCATGTTTTCTATGTAGGCGTATTGATTCGCATATTTTAATCTAGTGCCATACTCACATTGCTTAAGTCGATTGATGACTTGTTGCTCTCTGGTTTGGTTTATTTTAGGCGATTTGTTTAAATAAGATTTAAGATAACTTGCCCCAACCTCATATTTGCCAAGGTCTATGTAAGACAACCCTAAGTAATAATAGGGCTCGTCCATTGATTTTTCTAAGTTGAGAACTGAATTCATTGTATTGATACAATCTTTTGAATTGCCAACTTGATATTCACAAATGCCTTTGCGAATTAGGGTTTTGGGTCGTTTACTAGTCTTGTTGTATTGTGAATATAACTTTAAAGCTTGGCTAAAATTGTCAGTCAGAAATAGTTGATCCGCTTGCTTTCTTAGCTTTGATTGGCCAGTTGATTGACCAATCGATAACAAACCAATGAGGATAATTACACTTATCCTAAAACAATTTTTAGTATTCAATTATATTTCTCTTTTTGGGTCAAAACTTTCTAAATAATCAGCTACTCTTCTCACAAATGATCCTCCTAAAAATCCATCAACAACTCTATGATCATAAGATAGTGATAAAAACATCATTTGTCTTATTGCTATTACGTCTCCTTCTTCTGTCTCAAGGACAGCGGGTTTTTTCTTTATGGCTCCTACAGCCAATATAGCTACTTGAGGTTGATTGATTATTGGTGTTCCCATGACATTACCAAAAGTTCCAACATTTGTGACAGTGAAAGTGCCATCTTGGATATCTTCTGGTTTTAATTTATTAGCCCTTGCCCGATTTGCTAAGTCGTTAACTGATTTGGTTATTCCTGCTAAGTTTAACAAATCTGCATTTTTGATAACAGGTACAATTAAATTTCCAGAAGGAAGTGCAGCGGCCATCCCTATATTGATATTTTTCTTTACATGGATTTGTGTGCCTTTTACAGTCACATTAATCATAGGGTAGTCCTTTATCGCCCTAACAACAGCTTCTAATATGATAGGAGTAAAGGTAATTTTCTCTCCATAAGCTTGTTGGAAACCATTTTTATTCTTATTTCTCCAATTTACAAGATTAGTTACATCTGCTTCTACAAATGAAGTAACATGTGGCGAAGTATGTTTAGACATAACCATATGGTCAGCAATCAATTTTCGCATCCTATCCATTTCTATGATCTCATCACCACCACTTGTCGATGCAAAAGCTGTGGATACGGCTTCATTTGCTTTAGGTGGAGTATTATTTGTACTTTGGTTTGCAACAGGTGGAGCAGGTGTTGTAGTTTGTTTAACTTGATGGTTTTCTTCAATAAAAGAAAGTATATCACTCTTAGTTACTCTACCTCCAGCTCCTGAACCTTCAATCTGGTCGAGAACTGAATGAGATATTCCTTCTGTTTTCGCAATGTTTTTTACCAAAGGAGAATAAAACCTGTCACCATTGCTCGTCACTGTTTGAGCAGTTGGCATAGCAGTAACTAAAGGCTTTGAAGCTTCAACTGCTGCAACAGCAGTTGGTTGGGCTACTGCCACTTGAGGAGCAGGGTCTTCTGATTTAGATGCAGATGCTGAATTACTAGATCCATCGGATACCTGCTCGCCTGCTGTACCTATAATTGCTATGACTTTACCAATCTCTACGACATCGTCTTCATTGTATAAAGTTTCAAGGATGATACCTGAAGCAGGGGAAGGAATCTCTGAATCAACTTTATCTGTAGCAATTTCTAAGATTGTTTCATCTTGTTCTACCTTATCTCCTGGTTTTTTCAACCATTTCAGGATGGTAGCTTCCATGATGCTTTCTCCCATCTTAGGCATTATCAATTCTATCTTGGCCATAACTTATATTATTCTCTAATTAGATTCTACTTTAAAACACAAAAATAGGGTGTGGAATTCTAATAATACAGGACTTTATTGTTTTTATTCTAATTTCTTTAAAAAACTACTAATTTTAGGACTAAAGTATTGTTGGACAGATGTATGATTGACAGTCTATGAATAGATGTCTATTTTTCCATAGCAATTGTTTATTCTGTATTTATGTGTTTTGCATACCAAATTGACTTAATTGTAAATGAATAAATACACTTTTGACTTACCTTGGATAATAAAGTATTTAAATAAAAAAGGGAACAACAGATGTCATTCCCTTTCAATAATGAATTTATATTATTACTTAAGCTTGATAAATGAATGAACTGAGGTAATTCCATTTTTACCTGTCACTTTAATTGAGTATTTACCGTTAGCCAAGTGGTTAATGTCAATCTTTTGATGATTGTTTATTAAATCCCATTGCTGAATTACTTGACCTAGGTTGTTGATGATTTCAATACTAGATTGTTCGTCTTGGTTTAGATCAATATTAATAAAGCTTGTAGCTGGATTAGGGTAGACTCTTGTTTCAGCATTAGACTCTCTTTTTACAACTACAGATTTACTATCAGAATTTCGACCATCAAAATCAAATTGTCTTATCTTGTACTGGTAATATCCACTTGATTCAACATCTAAGTCTTCAAAACTATAGACAAAGTTTGGATTAGGTTTAACCATGCCTAAACTAATAAAATCATTAGTCTTATCTGAGAATCGCAATACTTCATATCTATCTAAATTGATTTCTGATGCCACAGTCCATTCCACAAAATTGTAAGAATCAAATGCTGTTGCCTCTACCGATTTCCATTCTACAGGTAAAACACTGTTTGAAAGGCCAGCATCTATATTTTGAGCATGTACACCGGGTTCCATCATAAATCTTGGAGACGTGTTGAGCCCATTTTCGTGGTTAACGTCACTATCCATATCATCGCTAGTTGCATTGGCATAAGTAAAGCTAAATCCAGTAGGTGGGGTCACTTCGATGTAATATTCTTTCTTTTGAAGGTATTCAAATTCATATTTCCCGTCAAGGTTTGTAGTTACAGTTTCTACAATGTTGTCATTGTCATCATACAGCGTAACTGGTACGCCTTGAGCAGGTGTTTCATTTATGTCTTGAACTCCATTGGTGTTTTCATCATACCAAATTAGATTTCCAAACGTAGCCATAGGGTAGAAACCGCCTTTGATATCACACTTCATACCTCCACTGGCTAATGTAAATGAACTAGTGGTAGCTGTGCCATTTGCACCATTCAAATCACTATCGTTTAATGGGCCACCTATACCTGGTCTTACCAATACAAGACCAAGAGGAGGCATTATCACTTGTACATAATATTTACCTGGATTTGTACAGAATTCGAAATATCCATCATCACTACCCGTACCAGGCTTGTGTCCAGTATTTTTCTCTTGCCAGAATACATATGATCTGCCTACTTTCTTATATATTCTAACTTTAATATTGTTTATACCATTTTCAATGACATCATTGATGTCGTTTTTATTAATATCGTACCAAACTGTTCCACAAATCTTAGCACATTGATAAAAACCTCCATCAATTGTCTTTAAATCTTGACCACCAGCTAAACTGAAAACATCCGTTGTGTTTGGCCCGTTAGCTCCAGTGATATCACTGTCTTTGTCATCAGAGGTGTCATTTGCAAGAGTTGGTGTATAGTCAGTACCTGGACTAAACTTAACATAGTAATCACCAGCAGGGATATTTGTAAATTCGTAGAATCCATTTGGTCCAGAAGTAGTTGTTGCTATTAGGTTCCAAGTTGTATTATATAATCTAATTGTTGCCCCTACGATTCCTTGTTCATTGCTGTCTTGATAACCATCTCCATCAGCATCAATCCATATATAGTCACCAATATTTCCATTTGGTATAATGACAATTATAGCTACCTCGTCGATATCATCTTCATTTGGTAGATCATTGTCAGGCATAGAATCAGGCGTACTATCTACGTCTGTGACTGGTCCACCTTGATCATCAGTATTAGCAGCGATTTCAGCTTTGTTATTATGGTTCATTGGTTGAGTCCCACAGTCTTTTATAACCAAATTTAATGGTATATTAATACTTGCTGTTGGATTTAAATTAGCGGTTGAAGTATACCTCAAATAGCCATCTAGTCCTAATGTCCAACCATTGTTGAATAAACCATCAAACGAAAACCCACATGGTAAGTATTCTACTATTTCTATATTCTTAGCAATTACATTACCTTGATTTAAGATAGAAATGTTGTATTTGGCTGTATCTCCAATTTCATATTGTTGATTATTAGTTACCGTTTTAGTTAATGTTAGGTCGAATATCTCTAAATCTGTGTCATCATTATCATCTTCGCCTGGATTATCATTAACTGGATTTTCATCTGGAGTGCTATCACTATCAATCCTATTTCCTCCATTTAAATCTTCAGCTAAACTGATTTCTGCTTGGTTATACCAAGGGTTAACAACATTAATACATTCTTGTATTGTAAGAGTAAGAGGTATGGATATATTATTTCCTGCAGCCAATGTAGGGCCATGGGTATAGTTAAGGTATCCAGTACCATTATTTAGGGACCAACCACTGTTGCCGATTGGACTAAAGCTGTACCCACATCTTAAATATTCAACTATTTTTATGTTTTGTGCGTCAACATTACCTTCATTTGATATAATTATTTCAAAAGTTATTGGATCACCGTATTTTACATTACTAATATTACTTGTAATGTTTTTTACTAGACTTAGATCAAATGATTCAAGACTTGCTTCGTCGTAATCATCTTCATTGGGTATTTCATTACCTTTAGTATCATCAGGAGTACTATCAGTATCATCTAATGGATTATTATCTGGATCCCAAGAAGATGTAATTTCTGCTCCATTTACATATCTATCTTGACCAGTACATGACGTGAATGTCACAGTTAGAGGGATATTGACCACATCGCTAGGTGCCATGGTTGAAGTAATGGTATATTCTAGGTTACCAGATGTAGTATTTAAAGACCAACCGATATTGCCTGCGGTATTAAATGTGTATCCACATGGTAAGTAATCAGTCACTAAAATATTTTTTTGCGGCACATTCCCTTCATTTTTGATTGTAATGTTAAATGTGACAGGGTCTCCATAGCTTAAACCAACTATATTACTTGTAATGTTTTTAGTAAGGCTTAAATCATCTATTAATACTCCTGTACTATCTATGTCATCTTCATTAGGGATATCATTATCCGGGTTTTCATCTGGTGTACTGTCAAAATCGTCACTATTACCATCTTCATCAATGAATGAACTTATTTCAGCAACATTTATCCAAGAAGAAGTAGTAGGATTATTACACTCCACTAAAGTAAGAACCAATGAAATATTTTCTGTCAATCCTGCTGCTAGCCCATCAGTATCATTGTATTCAAGATATCCTGTCGTAGTATTTAATGACCAACCTGTGTTACCTGTTGTGCTAAAAGTATATCCGCAGGGAATGTAATCTACAAGCTTATAAGATGCAATGTTATTGCCACCATCATTACTTATTTCAATGTTAAATGTGATGTTAGTATTATATGCATATGGTGCAGATGGACTCGTGATTGTTTTACTCAGTGAAAGGTCACTCACAAAGAATCCCGCCACATCATGGTCATCTTCAACAAGACCCACACCAGGAGGGCCTAGGATGAATATATTGTTATCACTTGCATCTCCAGGAACTGCTGCGATTTCTGCAGGATTTTCTCCAAAGCCATAACTATCTGCATCATCACCTCTATTTAAGCCAAGTGTATCTCTTGCAATAAATATATATGTCCTATTTATCCAGTCTTTCCTTTTATTACTTTCGCCTACTTCTAATTTTAGAATAAGATCAACAGTATCTGCTGGGTAAACGAATTGATTATATAATAAAGAAACAGTGTTGGCATCAACAGATGACCATCCTAATGGACCATTTAGTAATGGGTCAAATATAAGTCCACTTGGTATGTGACTTCTGATTTCTGTGCTATCTGTTATTATATTTCCTTGATTGACGATTCTTACCCTAAAATCGAGCGTTTGACCATATGTATAAGGTCCTGGAGTAATGATTTCATTTATTAATGCAAGATCATAAACATCGACTCTTTCTACATCATGGTTATCTTCATCTTCCATAACTCTTGGTCCATTGCCAGTAATATTGTTATCATCAGGAGTATCTAATTGACCTCCAGAGTCATTGGTAAATATATGGTCTAAAATTCCATCGATGTCTTCATTACCAAGACCATCTGCTGCAATTAAACTTTCTATTTCAATATAATTATTCCAAGCCACCTCTGGATGTACATTATAACATGGATTTACTCCTAATTTTAAAGGAATTAGTCTAGAAGAACCTGCTTGGTTCAACGGGGCCGGTAGTATCGTACTGTCTACATATCTTACAGAATTAATTGATGCATCATAAGTCCACCCTGGGTTAATTAAGGGGTCAAAATCCAAACCACATGTAAGTGTATCAACAATTGTAAACTGTGAAATGTCAACATTTCCTTGATTATATACTGTAATTTCAAATACCACATTTTGTGTATAACTATAACTTGCAACAGCTGTACTTCTTTCTTTTTTTAGTGCAATATCTAAAACTCTAGTGACAGCAGGATCGTGATCATCTTCGTCTTCGCCAACAGATGGACCATTTCCTAAAATGTTGTTATCATTAACAGATCCTGGCTTGACAGCATTCTCAGCTGCTGAGTTAGAATTAGGTGTACTATCTGCTTCATTGGCATTTACTACCGTATTGTTAAAGTCTCTTATTTGGAATACTTCAGCATAATTATCCCATGCACCGGCATCAGCCATAATAGGAAGTAATACTAGTTTTATATCAGCAAAAGCACTATCACCAATTGCAATATTTGTAAATTGATATTTTGGTTTAATTACTCCGCCTGCCCAACCTAATGCTGCATTTGCTATTGGATCAAAACCATAACCTTCTGTGATTAAATCCTGAATGATAACTTGACTTGCTACTTCATTTCCTTGATTAAATACGGTTGTCCTAAACACAATGGTGTCGTAGTAATAATATGGAGGAAGAGATAATATTTCCTTTTTTAAGGCTACATCATATACCCTGGCAAATGCAGTATCGCTATTGTCATTAGGGTTTATATCTAAGCCTTCTACTTGTATATTACTAGCATCTTGATATGCCAGTATTTCTGCTGTATTGATCCAATCGTCGGGTAAGGCAGCCGGCTGCAGTATTAAGTTTATGGTAATTGTGACCATGTTGCCTGGCGTGATTGGTCCAACAATAGTTGTCTCATATGCATTCATGATTGAAGGGGAAGGAGCCCAGATACTATTAGTCCCATTAGTATTAAAAACATACCCATCTGGCACATAATCAATTACTTCAATATTTTGTATTGTCTGATCTCCATTGTTTTTTACAATAATGTTGAATGGGATAGAAACACCATACTTGATTGGCCCACCAGAAATGGTACTCTTTGTCAAAGTCGCATCAAACATAGGCATGATCACAGCTTTTTCGCTTTTCGCTTTAGTTGTTGATGAGTCTGCTGTCTGATGTAATGGAAAATATAGAGTGCTGATAAAAAGCAATGAGAAAAACCAATATTTCATGATTTGATGTATTTGTGGGGTTTTTAAAAATAATAGTAATAGCAAAGATAAAGAGTTATTTACATATTACAAAATAATTTAATATGTTTTTAATCAACGTAAATCTGTGATTAATAAATATTGAGTGAAAAGCAGTTCTGAATAATTTAGCTAAAGTTAATTTTTTCTTAAAATACGAAATTGTTCGTAGTTATATTTGGAAGTACGAACTAATTCGTATTATATTTGAATTATCAAAATTATATTATGGTCAAACCAACAGATAGTGAATTAGAGGTTCTACAATTATTATGGTCCAATCAGCCCTGTAGTGTTAGGGAGATTAACGACTTCCTTAATGAAAATAGGATCGTAGGGTATACTACAACCTTAAAGATTATGCAAATAATGTTTGAGAAGGGATTGGTATTAAGAGATACTAATCAAAGAAGTCATTTGTATACCACTGATGTTGAAGAACACGAGACAAAGAGCGGATTACTTAAGGAGTTTGTATTCAGCACATTTAAAGGTTCTACAACAGATTTGGTGCTTTCTGCACTTGGTAATAATGATACTACCTTAATAGAATTGCAAAAGATAAAATTGCTTATTGATAGATTAGAAAATGACCAATCATGATAGAGCTTAATATAAATCAAGAAATATTAGATAAAGTAGGTTTCTCACTATTACATACAACTTGGATAGCTGCCTTACTGATATTGGTAGCTGCTGTGATGATACAATTCAATCATTCAAAATCATCCTCCTGGAAATCAAACGTAATCCTCATCACAATGATGTCTATTCTTATGGCTGTTGTAAGTTTGATGTTTGTATATAATGCAGATGCTGTGATATTTACAGGTAATCAAGAATTATTTGTAGCGTCTAATATGGCAAGTGAAACAGGACTGGTTTCTTCAAATGAGTTTCAATTATCAAAATGGATTGAGCATAATAAATCAACAATGATTTTGATATGGTTGGGTGGGGTAATACTATTTTCAATCAAGTATTTGTTTTCTTTCATTATGCTTACCTACGTTAGGAAATTAGCTATTTTAGAAAATGATTCTAAATTTCATAACTTGATAGCATCTGTATCAAGTAAATTAAAATATGAAGGTAAGAAAATACAGTTAGCATATTCTGGTCTGGTAACTAGCCCAATGGTATCAGGTGTATTTAAACCGATGATTATTTTTCCCATTGGATTAATAAATCAATTATCATACGAAGAGGTAGAAGGTATAATAGCTCATGAAATATCTCACTTGATCAGGAAGGATCATTTAGCCAACTTTCTAATAGTAACTCTCGAAATAATATTTTACTACCATCCTGGAGTGTGGTGGCTCAATAGCCAACTTAAGAAGTATAGAGAAGAAGATTGTGATGACCGAGCCGTAGCGATACTAAACGGAAATATCACTTATATAAAGACTTTAGTGAAATTGCAAGAACGTACCTTATCAGGATCTAATGGATTGTCATTAGCAATGAATGGTTCAAATGATTCAAATTTTTATAAACGTATTAAAAGGTTAATGAACATGGATATTAAAAACAAAAGTATAAAAAATCACTTTGCTGCGATCGGTCTAATATTGATTGTAGGTATGTGTTATACTCAATCTAAGCTAAATGCCAAAGATTTAACATTAAATGAGGATTTGGAATTTCAAAAAGAGAGCTCAGATTTATTTCAACCCTTACTTGATGCTCAATATGTTTCATTCACGGATACTTTGCCTACAAAAGGTTTGACATCGACCAAAATCATACAAAAAAATAATGATCAAGAAGTAGAAATTGAATTGCAAGATGGAGAAGTTACTACATTAAAAATAGATGGTAAAGTGATACCAAAAGATAAATATGGAGAACATAAGGATAAGTTAGATAATATTAGGTCTGACAAATCAGGTTTCTATTTTGGAAATGGGCATAGTTTAGCACCACCAAATATGGATATTAAAAGATTTGAAAATGAATTGGGAGAGTCGTTTATCATGAGTTTTGGCGATGCACATAAAGGCATAGGACATCGAATAGATTCTTTAGTGAACATCATCATTGGAGATTCTACATTCGCATATTCATTTGGACATAGATTTCCTCACAATCGAGAACAAAGAAGATTTGACATTCAAGGGTTTCCAGAAGGATTTAATTTTGAAGATTTTGATCGACTAGAATCGTTCAGTTTTCCACAAAATTTTGAGTTTAACATACAAGAATTAGGTGATAATACACGAGATCTTGAAATTCAAATAGAAGGTCTAAGAAAAAGGAAAAATGATGGATTTGGATGGAATAAGGAAGAGAATAAGTTAGAAGACATCATTGGTTCTCAACTAAATAAAGATGGATTTTTGCTTCCAAATAAAGAAAATACCGTACTATTGACAGGCAAATACTTGAAGATCAATGGCGAAAAGCAACCTAACAATATTTGGAATAAGTACAAATCATTATTTGAGAATGAAACTGGAGTACCTTTACATAAGAAATCACGATTAGAATTTTCAATTATTGGAAAACAGTCAAACAAGAGATATAAAGCATTTTAAATAACATATACAAAAACACATCAAATGAAAAACATATTAATATTATTTGTACTCGTATTTGCTACATCTTTAACAGCTCAAACTACTAAAAAAGTTATTAAAAAAATTGAAAAGTCTGATACAGAGATTTATAATGATAAAGATGCGAATACTTTTAAATCTATGAAAGTAGAAAAAGAATTAGTGAATGGAAAAGAACAAACATCCTATAAACTAATCATTGAAGAGGGAGGGGAGAAAAAAGTCATTAAATGGGATGGTGAAGGCGAAATGCCAAAAGAGATTGAAGCTGAACTAGCTAAAATGGAGGAAGGTCGTGATGGAAATTTTGAAATATATGAAGAGCATGAAATTGTGATGGAAGAAAATAAAAATGGAGAGAAGAAAGTCATGGTGTGGAAAGGTGATGGCGAAATGCCAGATGATATGAAAAGAATGATGGAGGAGGATGAAGAAAATCATGTTAAAAATGGAGAAAGAAAGATAATGAAATTTATCTCTGAGGATGAAATGGAATATGATGTAAAAGTAAAAATGGGGATTGGACTATCAGATGGTAAAGATGGTGTAAGAGTAGAGCAAGTAATGGAAAACTCACCTGCTTCAAATGCAGGAATCAAAGAAGGAGATATCATCTTAAAAATGAACGATACTTATATACTTTCAGATGATAAATTGATGGAATTCCTTTCTAATCAAAAGGCTGGAGATAAAGTCAAAGTAATAATATTGAGAAATGGAAAAGAACAAACCATGAAAATACAACTTGAGGCTAAGTAAATTTGACTATTTGTTCAAAACTAAAAGGCTAGATGAGAATCTGGCCTTTTTAGTTTAGGTACCTTTAATTTTTAACAAATACTTTTTTCAAACTCTTAGTTGAACCCAGGAGTTCAATAAAATAACTTCCTGATTGGAGCCCTGAAATGTCTATCCGTTCAACAGCAATTCCTGTTGAAAGCAACTTACCATCAATCCCGTATAAATTGAATGTATCAAATTTATTATAACCTTCTACTGTAATGTAATCAGAAGCTGGATTCGGATAGATCATTACAACTACATTACTTATTGAAGAGGTTGGCGTGGTTACAAATGTTCCATTCAAATACTTCACTGATCTATCTGCTATATCTTCTACCACTACATGCAATCCATTTTCACCTAATGCAATATCTGCAGACGAACACGAAGATGAATAAATTGTATCCTGAATAAAAGGCGATCCGTTTGTAATATCTTCAGTATAAGCCAAAAATATTTTCGTGCCTTGTGAATTAGCCCTCCAAGAAATGGCTACTTTATTATTATAATTATCAATTCTGGGAAAATTTTGTGTTCCGCTTTCTGGAGATTCACCCAACGTGGAAATAGAGACTAATGAACCATCAGAAATACTAGATTTAGATAGATAGCAATAGCTCTTTGAAAAGAAAACAGTGTACAAAGTATCTCCAATAATTACACCATCTGGACCGCTTGATGGGCATGAAAAGACTTTCCATTGGTTATCATCCACTGCAAAACCTTGTGCAAATGTAGTACCATAATCTGAAGATACAGTTGCATAAATGTCTCTAATATTATGTAAATTATCTCTATAAAAAACGGCTACTTTGTCATCTGTAACTTTTATAGATGCAGGGCAGCAATCACAAGCCTCACTTTCTGCCCCTGACCAACCTCCTACATTTGATTCGGCTGTAAAAGAATTGCCATGATCAAAACTTTTTCTGACAACAAAATGTGGATTCTCCTCATTAGTACCCATCTTCATAATGCCTACAATTGGATTTCCTGCCTGATCGATAGCCACTGTTGGAAAACGCGAAGTACTATCTGGATAATTTTCTATTAGTACCGGCTCGCTGAAAGAATCGCCACTGTTAAAAGAACGTATTAAGTAAGATTTTTTACCCCATTCTTTATGCATGAAACAAGCATAAATTGTATCATTTCTGCTGGCAAGATCAGGTCCTGTCCACGAAGCCACATAAGCATTGGTGCTATTATTGTTTAACTGCAAAGCTTCTGTAAAACCAGAAGGTGTCAATTTTGAAAAATAGACTTTATTGCTTCCACCCCAAGTAATGAGAGGCATATTGTTCTCACCAAGTACCACTCGTGGATAATCATTTCCAAAAGTAGAAGGTGCAACGTCGATTGGATCAGTCCAGTTAATATTTAATTGAGCCATCACAGTTGTGATAGAAAAACTAAGTGCTAACAGGCAAAATATATGTTTCATTCCAATTTGATTTAGTAGAAAATCTAAATATACTCATTTTGAACTTAACAATTGATATCCAATAATATAATTGAATTGTTATTACATCTCTGGTGCCATTCTTTCATTTTAAATTTCATTCTTTTGGGTGAATAATCTTGTAATCAACCTTGTAGATTTGAGTTATTATAAATAAACTTAAATTCTCTTTTATGAAATCTCTTAAAACCAGCAAACATTACCTCCTAACAATATGTATTTTTTATCTTATAGCAATACACGTTAATGCACAGAGTGTTTCGATCAGTGACACTGGTACATCTCCAGCACCTGATGTTGGTTTACATATTGATTTTAACAAAAAGAGAACCGTCTATATAACTCCGAAATATACAACCACAGGCGGAAATGATAATGGGAATGCATTATATACTTATTGGGCTGCCACACAAAACGGACAAACAAATGGTGTCTATAACCTATTAAGCAATTCAGGTACTGGAGTATCTAGAGGTGTGTTTAATTATATTCAAGGAAGCCAAAGTGGCAGTCAATTTGGAAACCATAATTTTGTAAACTCTACGGGGTCTGGATTACATATAGGAAGTAACAATGTGGTTAGTGGTTCATCAGACGGTGATCATAGAGGAGTAACATCAACATTGGGTGGCTCAGGAAACGGTCCACAATATGGATTTTACACAAATAATTTCAATAGCGGTGATGGGGAACATTATGGTCTATTTTCTTCATTGACTGATGGTAGTGGAATTGGTACGCATTATGGGGCCTATTTGGAAAACACCGGAACAAACGACGGTATTCATTATGGCGTATACAATTTATTAGCTGGAACAGGAACTGGACCACAGAGAGCTATTTACAATCGCATGGACAACCAAAATAACAATGCGAATACTGGTATTTTTAATGTGCTAACGAGCGATGGTAGTGGTACTCATTGGGGTATACATAATGCATTATCTGGTGATGGTGATGGCACTCATTATGGTAATTATTCTAATTTAGTAGGTTCTGGTAATGGAGATAGTTATGGTACCTATAATAGGGTATCTACTGGAAGTGCAAGTGGGACTGGTACGAAATATGCAAGCTACAATAAGGTTAACGGAGCTGGCTTCAGCGATTTATATGGTGCACATCAGGAGGTTACTCAAATTTCAGGAACGGGGAAAGTCTATGGAAGTTATAACGAACTTTCAGGAGTTGGTGATGGGCTTCGCCATGGTACATTCAATAAAATGAATGGATCTGGAGGCGGTATACAATATGGAACTTACAATGAAATGTCTGAAGATGATTATCAAAATATTTATGGGACTTATACAACTCTTGATGGTGCAGGAGGTAGTTTTTATTATGGAGATTATTCTGAAATATCTTCTTCAGGAAATGGGCCTCATTATGGTAGTTTTAACCAAATGAGTGGATCGGGTTTGGGCTCTCATTACGGTATTCGAAATGAAATATTAGGAACAGGGGATGGTTTCCAGTATGGCTTATACAACAATTTTACCAATACAGGAAATGGTGATCAGTATGGCTTATATAACCGTATTGAAGGGGATGGAGATGGCCTTAAAATGGGAATAAGAAATGAAGTGACTAGTGATGGAAGTGAATCGAAATATGGAATATGGAATCAAGTTTATGGAACTGGAGGGATAAATGTTGGAGGGTATTTCTCAGCCTCAAACGGTACTTCAAACTATGCAGCTATTTTTAATACTGGTGATGTGGTTGTCAATGAATTCGGTGGAGAATCTGATTTTAGAGTGGAATCAAATTACCAGCCCTATCAATTATTTGTTAATGGGACTACCAACAGGGTCGGTATTGGTACTGGTTCTCCATCAGATGTTTTACACATAGTAGCTCCGACTGGTGAAAATCCAGTAAGGGTGCAAATAGGTGGTGGGACCAAATTTAGAATATTTGATAATGGCGCTGTGGTTTTTGGCAACACCGGAGGAGTTTCTGCAGATGTTGTTTATGTACAAAATCAATTAGGTCTTGGAGTGACCGATCCAACTTATAGAATAGATGTTCAAAATTCAACAACCAATAGCTTAGGAAAAGGCAGAGCCAATGCTTGGACAACCTACTCTGACAAAAGGGTTAAAAAGAATGTTAAAAACATTAGTTATGGTCTAAATGAAGTCATGCAAATACGCCCTGTAATGTATGAACACTATTCTAGTACTTTTGAAAACGGAGTGTTGGTGTTGGGTGATGATTACGCAAAAAACATCGGCTTTATTGCTCAAGAAATGCATCAAATTATAGCAGAAATAGTTGATAAGCCTATTGATGAGACCATAGAACTTTGGACCGTTGATTATGAAAAATTATCGCCAGTAATAGTAAAAGCAATTCAAGAATTAGCTCATGAGAATAAGGAGTTAAAAAAGGAGATATTGGAACTTCAATCGGTTGTTAAAATTGTTGTTGACATAGAGAAGAAGAATGAGGTATTGGAAGCACGGCTAGATCAAATAGCTAAGCTTTTAAACTCATATGTAACGGTTCCATTAGAAAAATAAAGCTAATGAAGTGATTTATCCTGAAATATGAAGAGGAAAATATCCGTAAACAAAAGTCATGTCAGGCTAACAATCACGGTTTGAAATAAATTGAAAATTTTATTAGATTTGATTCATTTACAATTCTGCTCGTTTACTACTGACAGCCAAAGTAGTTACTGTAGTTTACAAATCACGATTCATTATCACTTATCGTAATTACGGCTTCTGTACCTGCAGCTGTTCCATCTAAATTATATAAGTCCAAAATCTCAACCTTGTATTCTTTATCTGAAATCTGGTTACTCATCGCCATTCTATCTTGTGTAATTTGCATACCCATAGATTTCTTCTTTTGAGCAGACTTTAACTTTAATTGGTTTGCTTTGACTCTTCCAATACCATTGTCTTTTATAGAAATCATTATAACACCTCCTATATTTTGCACGTTAATATGGATCTCTCCCGGTATTTTTATGTTGTGCAGTATACCATGCCAAATTGCATTTTCAACATAAGGCTGGAGTAATAATGGTGGAATCTTTATCATTTGAGGGTCTACCATTGGGTCTATCTTGCAAGAATATATAATTGAAGAATCAAATCTCTTTTTCTCGATTTTCACATAGAGCTCTAATGCTTCTAATTCTTCTGCTAGTGAAATTGTTTTTTTACCACTATTTTGTAAAACTGATCTTATGAGTTTTGAAAAATCTGTAATGAACGAAATGGCTTCTTCTTGGTTGTTTTTTTGAACATTAAGTTTTATAGCATTAAGCACATTAAATAAAAAATGTGGGTTCATTTGAGCCCGTAATGCTTTCATCTCAGTTTCTGCTATTTGTTTATTAAAAGCTATAATTAACGATTGTTTTTCTCGAAGCTGCCTCATTCTATACCTATACATAAAAAGACCTATGAGCCCAAGTAATATAAGAATAAACAACTTTACTTCTATTCGTTTTAATAGTGGAGGTTTTACTGATAATACAGAGACTAATTTTGGTTCACTCCAAACATCTTCATACTTTAATTTTGATTTAATAAAGAGTTTACTTTTCCCTCTTGGTGGGTTTGTTAAAAACACTTCTTGAGTCTCACCTATGTAAGTCCAATCACTATTATCTAGTTTGTAAGCATATGATTTATTAAATTTTGATTCAGCTGTATAATCATTAAATTTTATCCTTAAAAATTTATTAGTTGGCCCAAATTCAAATTTTCTTATTTTTTCTGATATCTCATATTGATCAGTTGACAATTTGATACCATCTCTTTCTACACTTACAATTTGAATATTGTGTTTTGCAGGCCTGTTGATTGCCTTGTTCATATCGATTATATGAAAAGTATAATTACTGCTAATTAAAAGCTCATTTTCATTTTTTAGGTATAGTGTATTTAGATCTTGCAACCCTTCATCCTCTCCAAAAAAATAGTAAGTAGAATCAATAGTATTAGCCATTGCTAGCCCAGATTCTGTAGCCATCCATATCCTATCAGAACTATCAACAACCATGTCTAGAATTCTCAAAGAAATGATTTTGTTTTTAAAAATAACTTGCTTACAACTTTGACCTTCAAGTGGACCATTTTGAATTGAAAATATTTCGTCTGTCCGAGTACCAAAATAAACCAGGCCATTCTTGTTTACAGCTATAGTCGGAGAAACAGGCATGCTAAATAGATTACCATTTTCATCTTTTAAGTCTTTGGCAAATGAAAATTTATCTGATTTATTATCGTAATAGAAAAAATTATTTTGGCCCCTAAACCAGACCTTACCATCGTCAGTCGTTTGTTCTAAATTTGAACGATAAGCTATATCTATTAGGACATCTCCATCTCCAGCGTCACTATAAGTAGTGGCATTCAAAGTAGATAGATTCAGTTTAACAACTGCACCGTCATAAGCTGACAACCATAAATTACCGAAACTATCCTCGTCCATAGCTTGGTATTGGTTTTTAAGGTTAATTTGGTCATCAAAAGGGCCAACAAGTTTTTTGGTAATATAGTTATAATAATAAAGATGATATCCAACATTAAACCAGATCCTGTCCATCTTATCCCAATAAATAGAACCAATTCCCCAATCATTCTTAATCTTATTAGATAGGTCAATTAACTCTAGACCATTACCATGGTAAATTCCGAAAGACATGCTATTATACGTAGCATAATATTTGCCTAATTTAGAGTTGTATTTGAAATTATTGACATATTGGTGGGCATAAATATTTTTATTCCAATCTTGACTACTTGTATCATGTTTTAAAAGCCCTAACTCATAGGAGGCAATCCAGAGTTTGCCATCATACCACTCCATTCGACTCGATGGAGCTGACCAAGCACAATTAGGAATATGGTCTTTAAACATTATAAATTCCCCACTCTTCTTATTAAAAAGGTAAGCTTCATAATAAGCGCCTACAATAATATGCTCCTCATCATATATCTGAACTACAGCTGCATTCAGACAATTGATATAACTGTTCGGACCATTTGTACATCTATGATTTTCCCAATTTTTAGTATCGCTATCAAATGACCACAACCCTTCCGAATAAGTTGCACACCAAATGATTCCGTCCGAATCTACAACGGCATTTCTAATTTCTAAATGGCTATCTGAAGGTGGATTAAAATAATAAAATGTATCTAACTCTTGATCATATTTTACCATTCCACTCAAGCTAGAATACCAATCTTTAAATAGAACCTTTTCCTTGTCAAATACAGGTCTAACCATCAATTGAAACCCATCTTGTTCTTGAAGGGCAACACTATCAGTAAATATAGGGACTATC
The DNA here is from genome assembly GCA_037968395.1 of Saprospiraceae bacterium. GTDB lineage: Bacteria > Bacteroidota > Bacteroidia > Chitinophagales > Saprospiraceae > JADKBO01. The sequence continues at coordinate 32,395 of JBBKVK010000071.1, forward strand.
CTAAAACTATCCTTGGCAGGGAAATAATCAACGGGCCCTGTATCATGAAGGGTCATTCTAAATGTAGAATCATTCAAAGTATGAAGTCCATATACCCGTTCGCTGTTAATTACTTGACCATTGTCCAAGGTTCCAGCAAGTTTCTTTAATTTATTAGCATCAATATCATAAGTAAATACACCAAATGCTCTAGTCCCAATCCACATTAAATTATCTTTATCAATATACAAATCAATAACTTGTATAGGATAATCCAATTGATTATTACCTAATATATTGTTCAATCTGGTAAATTCATTCCCTTCAAATCTATATACTGATTCAGTTGTCCCTACCCATAAGACAGCAAAGGTGTCTCTTGCAATCGAGAGGACATCATTCGATTTAAGGCCCATTTCTTTACCATATCGAGATATTGGGAAATCAAATTTAGTTGATTGTCCTAATATACTCAGACAAATTAAAAGGGAAATAACAATTAGAAATATTCTCAATGTCATTTAAAATCTTGTTCTAAAAATGACTTTAAATCCCCTCTTTTTGACCTAGAAATTGGAATCATGCTATTATCAACTAAGACTAAATACCCTCCATCAGCTTTGACATATTGAATGACTTTATCCATATTTACCAAATAGGAATGATGGACTCTTAAAAATCCTTCTAAATCAAGCTTACTTTCAATGGACTTTAAAGTCATGGATAATGTAAGAGATTGACCATTCTCCAATTTCACTTTAGAGTAATTACTGTCTGCAGAAACAAATAAAATGTCTTTTGGATCAATGAATTGTTGCCTGTCTTTTTCAGCAAATGCAATCTTTTTAGTTGACTTTTTACTAAAATAAGATTCAAGCAAATTATGAATTTTATCATTTCCCTGCTCGGTAGAACCAATTTTAGATTTAACTTTTTCAACAGCTTTAATCAGATCATCTTTGTCTATAGGCTTCATTAAATAATCTATAGCACAAACTTTAAAAGCCTTTAAAGCATAAGTATCATACGCTGTAACAAAAATAACTTCAAAATTTATTGGCTGTAGATACTCAAGCAATTCGAAGCCATTCATCCATGGCATTTCAATATCTAAAAACAATATATCTGGTGCATTTGATTTAAGGTATTTAAGCCCTTCTTTAGCAGACGTTAATTCCTTGACAATGCTGATCTCTGGGCAATACTTATTTATATCTAGAGCTAGGCTCTCAATACAATGTTTTTCGTCATCTAATAATACTGCTTGGATCATACCTTAATAATCTTTACAAATTTAAAGAAATTTATCATCTTTAGTAGGGTTTGAAGTAATTTAACAAGTTTACTAAAAATGGTGTTAAGGATTGCAATCTACTTTTTTGCAACCATATTTTCTACTTTTTGCATCCTTTCTAATAATGAATCAATCTGCTGTTGTTGTTTTTCAATAGTTGCTTGTTGTTCATTTAATCCTTGAATTGCCAATACAGAAAATCCTGAATAGTCTAATGTTAATAGTTTACTCCCATCTTTATTGGTGACTTCATTTACAAGCATTGGAAATAATTTTTGTACTTCTTGAGCTATAAACCCTAGTGATATCTCTTTCATGTCATTATTAGCAATGTATTCGTATGATGTTGGCCTTAAGTTCTTAATTTGAGGTAATATATTAGATAAAGGCTTTATGTTTTGCTTAGCTCTTTTATCAGACAATTGAGTATAAGCTCCTGTGACAGGGTTGAATGCACCAACAAGTGTATTATTACTAAATAAGATTAAATCGCTTGTCGAATTAATGAATTGCTCCCATGTTTGAGACATGTCACTATTTTGTAGTGCAATTCCAAACGAGTTTGTGCTTTGTACTCTTAATGGAAAAGATGTAGGTATTAGAGGTGATCCTCCTATATTTATAAAATCTGTTTGGATATGACCTTTATTATCAATATCTACGAACAGTTCTGTTTTAAAATCCCCTTGATCCCCTGAAACACCTATAAAACCTCTATTCACATCACCTGCATATTTATAATTGGCTCCAGCATATACATTATTTAAATTATTCTGCCCATTTAGGTACAATAACCCTGTTGATGGATTTAAAATATCCTTTGTAAGACTGCTTACAAAGTTACCCGCATCATCAAAAAGATCTACACCAGAATAATCAAATCTCCCAAGCAAATTTTTAGTTTCAGAAATTACATTTATTGACCCTTTGCTATAAACGTATCCATTTCCGTTTACATCAACTTCGACTCCTGCTTTTAATAGTCCAACATTATCCATTACTCCTATACCACCATAATTATCATTAGGATGGATACTAGCATTACCAATATAAGTATTTTGAGATCCATTTTTTCCTTGTGTATTTATTAATCCACCTTCTTCAAAAGATCCCATGAATACACCAAGTTTATTGAGATAATTAATCTTTACTATACCATTTGCATTTGCATCAGAATAGGCATTAATAATAGAAAACCCATTTAGAGATAGCTTGAGCTCTCCACCATTGCTTTCGGTATTTGAACCAAGTTTGACAGTTTCCCACTTTGCACTGTTGTACATATTAAGGCTATCTGATTGTAGACTATAACTTATATATCTGTCTGAAGGAGATAAAACTTTCTCATTATATAGTCCATATTGGCTAAAATATACATTTTGACTACCATCGTCGAACAACAATCCTCTACTGTCTAAATTACCTTTGTCAAATAAGCTAGAAAATTTCAAACCATAGGATTTTAAAGAACCATACTCATCTGTCAACAACCCTACACCTTTGGTAAACAGCGTTACACTATCTTTATCCAAACTTCCTGTTTTAGTAAATAAGGGATCTGAAAAAAACAAAGAACCTCCTGTTATTTGTGAAATACAATTCGTTTGAGATACATTATCAATAAACATCCCGCCCCCATCTAATTGTATATGATCACTAGACAAATCGCCTACTTTAATAAATCCATCTACTAATTGGGTATTAGTCAATACATCCCCAGCAGTATATTGAATTGAATTTGCAGATCCAGGAATCCAAGGTGAGTTGCCACCTCCACCAATTGCAGAAAGATCAACATTATTTGATTGCGACAATGACAATATTTTTCCATTTAAACTTAGTGATTGAATTTCATTTGAAGCATCAGCATCCGCATCATTGATCAAATCAGTAAAAGACCCTCCACCATTAGATAAAGTGACAACATCTCCGTTTTTTATTATAGTTTGTATTTCATTCAATGGATCAGCATCCGCATCATTTACTTCATCGGTTACTGTACCGCCATTCGTTAGATTAATTTGCAATCCATTTTTGGTTAAGGTTTGGATCTCATTCGTAGGATTTGAATCGGCATCATTAACACCGTCTTGGATTACAGTTAGATCAACAGAATTTCCATCTTCTATACTGAGAATATTTCCACTCAAAGAAATTTGTTGATCATCAGTTCCTGAATTTGAGCCCCCACTGTCATTATCCAATGTTTCCAAACTAACAGAACCTCCATTTGATAAGAATAAAGTATTTGATGCAACATCAAATGAAATATTTTGGATTTCATTATTTGGGTCACTGTCATTATCATTGACTTCATCAATTACTTCTCCTCCTCCATTGGACAATGTAATGGTATTTCCTGACCTGCTTAATGTCTGTAATTCATTTTTTGGATTCGCATCTGCATCATCATTATATTCGACTGTTGAAGCATGCAATGCATATGGAACTGATATTAAGCTACTCGAACCAATTAACATGTAATTATTCCCTCCAGTTTGATCCATTGAAACTTCAAGATTATAAGTGGTATTTGCCCAATCTACATTTGCTAAATTTCCAACCTTATTACTTCCTGAGCCTATTTGCAGGTTAAAAAGCCCCCCTTGATTAGTAATTGATTTATGTTCTTCAACATAAGCTTCTGATCCAGTTGTTATATCTATTAATTTTAGCTCTAAGCCAATAGTTTGATCAGTTAAAGGTTCGAATTGGCTATTTCTAGCAATTCCTTGGTAATTTATTAAAGTTGGTGCTTGAGCAAATGTAAAACTTGCGAATAGGCTAAAAAGTAGGATTTGTGTTAAATGTTTCATTATATTGGTTTTTAGGTTTTTAAAAATTGGTTTTTTGAGGTTATTTTTTTAGCAACTTTGAAGAATAAATTTTTATGTTTTCTTCTAAGATGACGGCATAATAAATTCCAGAAATCAGATGGTTTAAATCAATTGACTCATTTTTATTATGCAAAAGTTGATTAATTACTAGGCTTCCGTTTTGGTTATAAATGTTTAATGTTAGATTTGGAATAAGATTATCTACATTGATTTTTATGGCATTTGAAAATGGATTGGGATATATGAGTACTTGGAGTTGATCTAATTCTAACACTGCAGTAGATATAATATAATTTTGATGGAAGCCTTGGGTAATAATTGCATTTGAACCGATGGTATTTACAAATGGTTCACCTATCGTAAATGAGTTGACTTGATTATTTCCACCATTGCTAATCACTGAGGGCGTAATGTATTGACCATTCAGATTTATTGCAAATAGTACTGATAATAGAACAATTAGTCTTTGTTGATTTTGAGGATTATTATATGTTTTCATTGAATTTTATTTCTAATTATACACCAAAGGTATGGCAGCTTTTTGGGTACAAATTGCTATATGAATACTTGGTAGCACTTTTTGAGTAGTTGGTCGTTTAAGCGGTGTAACTTGTAAATCGAAACATTAAGAATGCATTAAACCTAATTCTTTCGAGTTACTCAATTCTAATAACACTTCACTAATATTGCTTTGGTAATAGATAATTGTACTCAAATTATATTGCTCAGTTATACCATTTTTGCTGTATAATTTAAAACTCACATCATCATGAAAACAATAATTTATTTATTCTTAATTATATCAGTTCCTTATTGCATTAAGGCTCAAGAAGTAAAAATTTCACTCAATGGAACTGAACATTTTAAATTTGTAGAAAATTCAAATAATATACCTAGAATTCATTATACCAATTCTAATATTTTGTTAGGATACAATGCTGGCATAAAAATAAATAATGGTGAATATAATGTTTGCATAGGTTCAGGTGCCGGATCAGAAAACACCTCTGGCAACTTGAATACTTTTATTGGACAATCAAGTGGATATGGCAATAATATAGGTCATCAGAATACTTTTCTTGGTGCTGTAAGCGGAAACTCTAATACTACAGGGTTTCAAAATTCCTTTCTAGGGGGACTGAGTGGGCAATTTAATACCTCTGGACTAAACAACTCCTTTTTGGGATATGCAAGTGGTAATAAAAACACCACAGGGTCTGCCAATGTAGCTATCGGAATGAATGCATTGGCCAATAATACAACTATAGGCTATACTGTAGCTATAGGAGATTCTGCCTTATTTAATAATGGGTTAGGAGCTTCAACATATCAGGGTAAAAAGAATGTTGCAATAGGCTCAAAATCCTTAACATCCAATACAACAGGTAGAGAAAATACAGCAGTCGGTTTTGAGTCTTTGAAGATGAATCTGGATGGAAGCAATAACGTAGCCATTGGAGATGAAGCTTTAAAAGAAAATACAAATGGCGATCAAAATGTAGCAATTGGTTCTGGCGCATTATTTAAAAACGTAGGTTCATTTAATATTGCAATCGGTGCTTTAGCATTACGAGACAACCAATCTGGAACAGGTAATATTGCTTTAGGCAATTTTACTTTAACTGATCAGACCACAGCAAGTTTAAATACAGCAATTGGGAACTCTTCATTAAGATACAACAAAACAGGTAAAGCTAATGTAGCCATAGGGAACAGAACACTTTTTAGCCAAATAGATGGTTCGGACAACGTAGCTGTAGGCAATGTAGCACTATACACAAATGTAAATAAATCTGGATTAGTTGCAATAGGTGACTCTGCAATGTATTTTAATGGTGGTGGAGGATTACTTGATGGTATCTATAATACTGCTATTGGCAGTAAGGCAATGTTAAATAACACAACGGGAACATCTAACACAGCTTTAGGCACATCTGCTTTATCACATAATGTGATCGGAAATTTTAATGTAGCTATAGGTGATTATGCTTTAGCAAATACGACTAACTCTGTTCAGAATACAGCTGTTGGGTCTAGTGCTTTGCGAAATAATATTGGTGGAACATCAAATTCTGCTTTTGGTGCAGCTGCTCTAAGGTTGACCAATAGTCACAATAATTCGGCTTTTGGATACTCAGCATTAAGATCATCTAATTCATCTGGAAATAGCGGATTTGGTGCTTATACAATGTCAGAAGTTGTAAGTGGCGAATATAATACTGCCATGGGGTTTAGTGCATTAGAAGAAGGAAAGCACTCTAATTATAACACCGTATTTGGAGCTAATGCAATGCCAATTGACACTACAGGAGATTACAATGTTGTATTTGGAGCAGAAGCACTTAAACACTCTGAAGCAGCTTCTAATAATGTAATCATTGGTTATCAAGCAGGATATAATGCAACGGGTGGTGGAAACATTTTTATAGGACATAGAGCTGGATATCAAGAAACATCAGATCAAAATTTATACATTGACAATGACTCAACATCTACTCCATTGATCTATGGCGATTTTGTCGATAATGAAATAAACATAAATGGCCGACAAGGGATAAATAAAAAAGAACCAGAAGTAGATTTTCACCTTAAGCAATCAATTAGTAATAAAGCAATTAGAATGGAATACTCAACAGACTCAGATTATTGGGATACCTATGTAGATTCTGCAAAAGATTATAATTTTAGTTTTAATAATGTCCTCAAAAGTTATATTAGAGACTCTGACGGAAGTTATCAAGTTGCGTCAGACCAGCGATTAAAAGAAAACAGCACCTTAATAAAGTCCACATTGTCTTCTATTCTGCTTCTTAAACCGATGAATTATAATTACATCTCAGATGTATCGCAAACCATGCAAATAGGATTTATGGCTCAAGAAGTTGAAAAAATATTCCCTCTGGCTGTATCTGAAAAAAATGGATATAAAGCCATAAACTATGCTGTCTTCGGTGTTTTGGCAATAAAAGCTATTCAAGAGCAACAAATTTTGTTAAATGATCAAGATGTAGAAATGAAAAATATGGAAGAAAATTTCGAAAAAAGGATTGCTGCTTTGGAAAAAGTAATAGATAAAATTTCTAAATTTTAATCGCAAATCTAAGTTATTCCAAGTTGCATTATTTTATTTCATCAACTTTCATTTTAGTAAATCCTTACTACAATTTATTGCACCCCTTTCTACCTTATTTTCTTCACATTCAAGTAATTTGGCTCATGAAATTGTACTAATATTATATTTTAATAGACCCATATGTTCTCACCCTTATTCAAAATTTTCTTGGCAGTAGTACTATTAATTCCAAGCAATCAATTATCCTCTCAAAAAGATACTATTGACAATATATTTAAAAAGGAAAAATATTCCGTTGAAGCTGGACTTGGTTCAATATGGTGTTTTGGGGATAAGAGGAAAATATTTTTTTTCCAATCATATTGGCTGTTCTTTGGGGGTTGGAAGTTTGGGAATTGGGGTGTTCTGGAACGTTGGCCAAGAAGCAAGGACCCCAGATATAGTATTTAATAGAATATCGCCTTTTTTTATGATATTATATGGTCATAATGCGGCGATTCAACTTTTGACTTCATCATATGAAAGAGAATCTTCTAAATTCTTAGGCCTCTCAACAAGTGTAGGGTTAAAGTTCAATATTATTCCAAAATGGAATTCTTATTTATCACTTGGATTTAACTATAGATTTATAACGGAAAAAAGCTACACATTTATTGATGAATTCAACCAAAAACATGGAACTGATTATACCGGGGTATATTCCCCCTTCTTTCCTGTTTTGGGATTCACATACTGTTTTAAGTAGGTATTTCTTTTGATGGATTATTAATTTATTAGGATATTTTGGGGTATTGCTTATTAGTAATACTTTTAATTGTACATCGTTTATTTAAAAGCAAAAAGGTTAACTCGCATATTGAAAACATGCACATATAGAAAGTTGTATGCAATTAAAAGAACCGTATTGCCGTTTACAAAAAAATGACAATTAAAAAATTCCATATAATTCTACTTGTGACACTTGCTTTGATAATATCTCAAAACAAGATAAAGGCTTGTAGTATGTACAAAATAACCGTTGAGGGAAAAACAATGGTTGGCTGCAATCACGATACATGGTTGACTACACCCAAAATATGGTTTGAGAATTCCAAACAGCAAAATGAGTATGGAATCGTCTTTACAGGGTCAAGGGAAGTTTCTCCAAACAGGACAACTCCACAATCAGGTATGAACACCGTGGGTCTTGTATTTTCACGTTTGGCTTCATATTACCCAGTACAAAACAATCCTTTTTCAAACAGACTAAATATAACAAATGAAGCTGACTACTTATTAGAGATACTTCATAAATGTGCAACTGTAAAAGAGGTGAAAAAACATATTGAGCAATATGACCATAGCTTCTTTTTGAATGATGTATTTATATACATTGACAGTTTAGGAGATTATTTAATTGTAGAACCTTACAACCTTATAGAAGGTAACAACCCTAATTATGTTTTGGCTAATTTTTGTCCTTCAATAACAGATAACAAGCTAGCTCGTAAACTTGAAAGATACCGGAATGGAGAGGATTTTTTAAAAACCAATAAAGCAATCGCTTCGATAGACTTTTGCACTACGCTTTCAGATACAATGTCCGTTTGTAGAAGCAGAAATGGAGATGGTACATTAATCACTTCTATTTTTGACACCAAAGAAAAAATAGTAAGTCTCTACTTTTACCACAACTTTGATACCCTAGTGGAATATAACTTAATAGATGAACTATCAAAAGGAGACCATATTCTCAATATTCCTGAAATATTTCCAAAGAATTCTGAATTTGAAAGACTTGTCAACTTTAAAACTCCCTCAAATACAGTTGCATTAAGAATTTTACTTGTAATTCTTGCAGGCTTATTAGCCATTTTTTCTTCTATTTTGGTTATTTCTCAATTTTGGAGAAAAAAGTATTCAACAGTTTCCATAAAATCAAGTATAATCATATTGTTCTTAAACTTGGTGCTTATTGCTTACATAGCGGTGTTAATTACAAATAACAGCATTTTCTATTTTGATGTACCCTATAAACATCATAATTCAAGTTTAATAAGTGCTTCTTCATACACGCCATTTCTACTATTGTTATTATTCATACCCATTATAATCTATACCAGAAACAGACTGAAATCGGATAAAACGAAGCTTTGGATTAAAACAACGTTAGTATTAAATTATATAGTGTACTTTATTCTTGTTTTGGGATTTGGATACTGGGGATTATATAACTTTTGGAATTAGGATAATGAAAAACTGCATACACTCACGTTTAGTTAATCAGAATTAAGAAATAATAATTTACATCCTAAAAAAGAAGAATTGGTTGATTATTGTACTTGGTTTGCTATTAACAATTTCATGTAAACACTTATCAAGGCCACAATTGGACGATGAATAAATTTGGAAACTTGTATGGAGGTTAATCGAAAATTCAAT
>JBBKVK010000072.1:0-25510 GCA_037968395.1 Saprospiraceae bacterium
CCAGTATCAGATTATTTAAATGTATGGATCTGTGATATGGTAGGTCTGAGAGGACATGCGACAGCACCTGGTGGTGTAGATTCCCTAGATGGCATCGCTATTGACTATGAATATGTTGGTAGAGGGGCCCAGTTCAACCTGCCGGATTCGCAATATAACCTAGGAAGGACAGCAGCTCATGAAGTAGGACATTGGCTAAGACTTAAGCACATTTGGGGAGATGGAGGCTGCAATATTGATGATGAAATAAGTGATACACCATCCGCACCGAGGGCGAACTATAATTGTTCGGATTCTTTAGCATGCAGTCCAGATTCACTTCGAATGCGTCAGAATTTTATGGACTATTCTGATGATGCCTGCATGAACCTTTTCACACAAGATCAAGTCAGTTTGATGAGAAAAGCCTTTGATCCTCAGGGAGCACGATCGGGCTTGCTAACTTCTTTGGGATGCTCAGCACCTGTACAAAATGCGATTATTTTGACAATAAACTTTGATGGTAATTCAGAAGAAACTTCTTGGCAATTGGTAGATAGTACGAATAACATAATTCATTCGGGGGGAAACTATCCGTTAAATACTTTAACAGAGACTTACGCAATGAATATTCCTAATGGAGACTACACTTTAAAATTCTTCGATACTTATGGTGACGGATTTTGCTGCGGTTCTGGAAATGGGGATTATGACGTAAAGTATACATCTGGTGCACCAATTATTTCAGGTACAGGTTATTTCACTGACTCAATATCAATACCTTTTCCTTACACATTAACAGATGCTAATTATAGGTTCGTTGGAGGAAGTGCCACTGGAGATACACTAGATTGGTATAATCCAGGTAATTGGAACAAACTTGCATATCCACTTGACTGTTACTTTGATGACATCATCATAGAAGCAGATTGCGAGGTTGACGAAGTTCTTCTACGTGAATCAAGAAATGTTATAATCAAGAATAATGCTACGTTACAAATAAAAGAATAGTAGGTGTGCTGCTTATTTATGCTTTGTCAATTTAATAATTATGTGAAAATTGCTTTCATAAAAATGGGGACGACTTTCTGTAATAAAATCTGGGGTTTGATACCAATCGAACTCAGCTTTCAGAACCATTCTCGGATATTTTATATGATAAAGGTAGAAAAGCTCACCTTACGTCAAAGAATATTAGGACCTCATATGAAAAACAAAATAAAAAATAAGCCAATAATAAGACTATCATAAATCAATCTACCTATCTTTATCACGAAACAAAAACACTTGCAAAAGGAATAAGATAGCTTTCCAATTTTTGCCGTTTGTTCGGCACTGAAAGACATCAACACCTTCTGACATTTTATAACATGCTTAAGTTTGGAAAGGGTGTTGGATGTATTCCTTTGAGTTATCTCACATAAAGGAAATTAAAGAACTTTAGAATTCATCATTTTCTTAACAAGATTTAAAACAGATTCGCCTGTTTGACCTCGAATTGAATTCAATAGGCAGCGTTCTTAGTTAAAATAGAATCTTAATATAAATGATATTTTATGAAAGTTCTTCTTGCACTCGGGTTGTTGGTTACTATAAATTTAGTATCTGCTCAAGATCAATATCTCGATCCAACTTTTTCAGACTATGGAGTATTGCTTCAAGATTTTGCTGGAGAAGAAGACATTGGGTATTCTGTTCTTATTACTAATGATTCTAAAATTCTGATCGCAGGCTCTACAAAAGTGAATGTTTCCAAAGATTTTTTTATCCTCAAATTGAATGCTGATGGTACTAGGGATTTGGACTTTGGAGACAACGGAATTGCCTTATACGATTTTTATGGACAAGATGATTTTTTATACGATATGATTCAATATGAAGATGGAAGGCTTCTATTAGTTGGTGCGGCAGTTAATCAGAATAGTTTGGATTTTGCCGCATTACGATGTTTTAGTAATGGTTCTCTTGACAATAGTTTCAATCAAAACGGCAAATTTTCCGTATCAATTCAGCCATCTTCTAAGGAATTTTTCTTATCTGCCAAATTACTCGAAGATGGTAAAGTACTGCTAAATGGACAACTCAGAGAAAGCAGTGACAATCAAGACTTTTGTACTATAAAAATGAATTTAGATGGCTCTCTGGATCAAAATTTTGGTGTTAATGGAGTTTTAAGAGTCAATATTGGACACCATGACTATCCTTCAGAAATTGATGTTTCGGATAATGGCTTTATATACCAAGTAGGAACTACTTGGTATAATTCAGATGGAAATTATGGAGATATTACTTTGATGCGCTACACACCAAATGGAATCTTAGATAATAGTTTTGGGGTTGTGACCATTGATTACGGGTATGAGCATGACTTTGGATTTGACATTGAAATTCATAATGGTTCTATTTTTTTATCTGGGATATCTTCGGATGGAAATACAGAATATGACTATACACTGTTAAAACTTAATTTGGATGGAATATTGGACACTTCTTTTGGAGATAACGGTCGTTTTAAAATTGACTGTAACGGAAATTCAGATTTTGCAACCGAGTTCACTATTATCCAAGATGGAAGTATTATTATTGGAGGTTATGAAACAGACAATGATAGCGATGCTACAAATTCGTACTTTGTCAAATGTACACCAAACGGGAAACTAGACTCAATATTTGGAGATAACGGCAAAATATATTTTTCCAATAATTACTCCCATAACTATTCAAACGATATAGCTTTACAAGGAGATGGAAAAATTGTTTCGGTAGGTTCTGTGAGAAACGGGAATAATGAAACTGATTTACTTGTGCTTAGGTTAATTCCTGATCAAACACTCAATAATTCCGAAGCTTTGTCATTATCAAATTTAGAAATTTATCCAATACCTACTTCATTTGAACTTACCATTGTTTGTGATAAACTGATAGGATCCGATTACAGTCTCGGTGTTTTTGATCAAACAGGTCAAAAAGTCAGTACGAGTATTTACAGTTTGCAAAAAGTAAATGAGAAACAAATTCTACTTAATGTAGAAAAATTCACTGTTGGAATCTTTTTTATAAGACTGTTAACCAAGGAAAACACGTATTCAAAAACTTTTATAAAAATTTGAATTCTGATTCTCCAGATATTTGAGAAATTACTGTCAATAAAGAACCCGTAAGTATTTTAGGCTTTATAATTAAATACGAGAGATAACAATATAGAAGCCACAATCCCAGCTAACGCTGTGGACTGATGCATTCAATAGAACGATATCTCACATTAAAAAAATAAATCCGTAAGGAATGCACTTAATAAAGTCAATTTTTCAGATATCACTAGAACATTCTAAATATTGAAGAAGGATAGCAAAAAGGCTCTTATTTATTCTGGCATTTATGTTGGATTAGGAACCATTGCAAATCTATGTAGTTATGGATCCGATTGGTGCAATGGGGAATGGAGTTTTTTTTAACAATTTTGACTTTCCCCGTTTCTCTATTACCTTTTGGGATAAGGTACTCAACTTCTGAATGCTACTTAATCCCTGTACTCATTGTTCAAGTAATAACATTATTAATAACTTGGAAGATTGTTTTAAATGTCATCAGGAAATAATAACACAACATTTATACATTTTGAATACGATTAAACTTACTACGAAAATTAATGCTCCAATTAAAAGATGTTTTGAACTATCAACATCAATTGATTTGCACAAACTATCTGCATCTAAAACCAAAGAAGAAGCAATTGAAGGAACAACAGAAGGATTAATAAAACTTGGAGAAACAGTTACATGGAGAGCAAAACACTTCGGAGTTTGGCATAAAATGAAAGTAAAAATCACTAATTATGAAAAACCCAATAGGTTCACTGATGAGATGATAACCGGTACGTTCAAATACATGAAACATAGACATGAATTTGAACAAAAAAGAAATCATACAATTATGATAGACTATTTTGATTTTAAGTCTCCATTAGGATTTGTAGGTAATTTGGTAGATATGTTGTTTCTTGAAAAGTATATGACAAAATTCCTAACCGAAAGAAATATGGTAATTAAGAATTTTGCAGAGACAGAAAAATGGAAACAAGTATTGTAATTGAAAAAACGAGAGATAAAAAGTGCTATATGTTAGCTGAGCTATCGCACAGCCTACATATATCACCAAGGCGTTGTACGTCATTACAGAAACTAATAATGAACATAAAGAGAAAATTATTTTGGTTTCACTTTTTACTGGCTGTTGTAATTCTCAACTCTTCGTGTAAAACCTCGGACTATAAGACTGATAACTCTGGTTCAATTGCTAATATAACTGACGCTAAAATTGACACAACCCAATGGTTAAAAGAAACTCGTGGAATTCGTGATATTTTAGAGGACAAAAAAGGAAATCTTTGGTTTTCAAGTCCCGACTATATAGCCAAGTTTGATGGAAGCACTATGTATTATTTTTCCGAAAATGCTGAATTAGAAATTGTTGGCAATCTTCATATAGACATAAATGGAACAATTTGGGTAGAAAATGGCTTTAAAATTTTTCGATATAATGGGACACGTTTTATAGCACAGAAAATTGACGACAATTTAGTTTCAAATGAAAATCAAAATAGCATTTGGCTTCAAAGAGGTATAAGTCCAACCGATACTTTATATAAAGAGCCCGGTCTTTATAATTTGAATAGTAAAAAGACCGAATTTATTCCATTCCCCTTAACAAAAGACGATAACAATAAATACTTGTACTACCCAACTACTAAAGTCTATATGGGGGCAGATAGTATTATTTGGGCTGGGACAATGGAGAATGTTTTTGGACTGAACAACAATTTTTTTATTACAATTGGTCGTGAGGAGATGGGAAGGCAAAATGATGAACGCCAAGTAGGAATAAGAGGAATTTTTGTTGACAGTAAAGGGAAATTATGGATTGCGGATAATGGAGCGGGTGTTTTTGTCTATGATGGGAATGAGATTATAAATTTTACAGATAAACATAATTTAGACGATGGAGATATTGATGGAAGTACACTTCATAGAGCCTTTTCAATAGCAGAAGATTCTGAAGGAAATATGTGGTTTGGGACCGTCTATTCAGGTATTTGGAAGTATAACCCAAAAACGGATGAATTCAAGAATTACACGAAGGATGACGGTGTTTTTAGTGATAATATTTGGACTATTTACAGAACAAGAAATGGTGAATTGCTTTTTGGAGGTGAATCTCCAGCTGGCGTTTATAAGTTTAATGGAATAGGATTTGACAGAATATATTAAAAACGAACTCATAACAATGTGGATGATGTCCAGTACCTCCACAAGGTCGGCACCGTCATATCACTCACGTTGTGCTTCATATATAAGCCTTCCCGACTCCAGTCTCAATATTTTAAATCACCAGGCATGTTCGAGATGGTTTTCTCCTTTGTTGGATCATACCAATGTGCTTCTACATTAACTACACCACTATACGGGGAGCCATCAGCACGAGTCACAATATCACTGGGCAAATAGATTTGAGCGCCGTTAACGTCGATGGTTGTTTCCTCAGAGCTTAGAAATGAGGCAATAATTGCTTTGTGGACCAGTTGTATTTTCAAAACACTATTCTGACCTGGTTGAAAGCTGGTGAATTTGAAGCCATCATAAAAGCCTTCTTTTTTAATTTTGACCAGTGTACCTTTGGTAAGTGCTTCCGCATCAACAAATCTGAAAACACCTTTGTCATTAGTTGTAGTGGTTAGCCCTTTTAACTCTATAAGTACATCAGAAAGGTTGTTGAGATTCATCGACCACAAGTCAAGTTAAATTGCCGGTTACAAGAGTGTTAAATTCCTTCTTCATTAAATTCTTCAGATGCACAAGCATTTAGTAGAATAAGAGTCAACTCCCAGTAGTGGCAATGCACACTTGCTAGGTATATGCTAGGACATTATCTCAGAAAAATGAAAAAGCATGTAACAACTAGTATAATGTAAGCGGAGATATCTCAAAGTCACATTTACCACAGGACTTCAATTTCCATATTAGTCTAAGTAAATAGGTAATAAAATACTATTTTTACTCTGACGATTTAAATTCATTCTTGGAAGTCCACTAT
Organism: Saprospiraceae bacterium; assembly: GCA_037968395.1. Taxonomy (GTDB): domain Bacteria; phylum Bacteroidota; class Bacteroidia; order Chitinophagales; family Saprospiraceae; genus JADKBO01. The sequence goes on from JBBKVK010000072.1 coordinate 6,070, forward strand.
AATATGAAATAAAGCCATTAAAAGGACTGCAGCCTATGGGAGATGACAAATAATTTAGCTAAAAACCGACTTATCAAATGGAATGGATGGGCCTAATGCAGTGCTTTCATATGAAAAGATTGAATTCGTTCTCTAAATGAACGAAATAAATTATGATAATTAGAGAAGCTAAAATTGACGATATACAACAAATTCAAATCATAAGAAATTCTGTGATAGAAAATACTTTGTCAAACCCTAACTTGGTGACTGACGAAGATTGCAAAGAGTTTATTATAGAAAGAGGAAAAGACTGGGTATGTGAAATTAACAAACAAATTGTGGGATTTGCAATCGTTGACTTGAAAGGGAATAATTTATGGGCTTTATTTTTAGATCCGAAATTTGAGCGAAAGGGCATTGGCCAAATATTACATAAAACAATGTTGGACTGGTATTTCACTCAGACAAAAGATAAAATTTGGTTAGGAACAGCTTTTAACACAAGAGCGGAAAAATTTTATAGAAAAGCAGGATGGACAGAAATTGGACCACATGGAAAAAAGGAAATTAAATTTGAAATGTCATATAAAGACTGGTTAACAAGCCCTAACCGCTAAAAGCTATATCTATTTGGCAGGCTTGTGAATAAAATTAGCTTGATTTCGATCGTATTAAGTATACTAAGTCGTAGTAATTTGTTTTTTCACTCAAACTTTCCAAACAGTTCTCTAGCAAAGATCAACCAAACTACCTACCTTTATCACAAAACAATATACTTTCAAGTAGAATAAACCTAATCAACCATCTTAATTATATGCTCGAAATAGAGAAGGGGTGTTAAACGGATTCCACTTCGTTGGCACCAATTAAATCAAATTCAAATTGAAAAAGACAATCACACTAATCCTAATTCTGTTAAACTTGATGGTGTTATTAGGTCAAATTTGGCCCGAAGGTGCTCCTCCATTTGCAAGAATGGTAAACTTCATATTTTTAATTTGCTGCTTAATATTTTTAGTTTTTACATTAATAGACAAATCCAAAACCAAATAGGATGGATAAATTTGACTGGACACAATTTTCGAAACGGATTTTTATTAATACTGATTTAAAGTCAGTTTATGATGCTTGGACAAAGAGTGAAGAACTTGAAAAATGGTTTTTGGCAAAGGCTGCTTTTTTCTCAAAAGACGGTAAAGAAATTCTGCCATTAGAAAACGTTTCTTCTAACAGTGTTTATAGGTGGAACTGGTTTGCACAAAATCACTTTGAAGAGGGAACTGTAAGAAAAGCAAACGGAATAGATTGTGTAGAATTTACTTTTGCTGGAACATGTAAAGTAAAGGTACTATTGTCACAGGTAAATAACCAAACACTAGTGGATCTGACTCAAACTGAAATACCTCTTGACAATAATTCAAAAGAAGGTATTAGACTTGGATGTGCTTTTGGCTGGTCATTTTATTTATTAAACCTAAAATCTGTACTTGAAGGTGGACTTGATTTAAGAAACAAGGATCCAGAACTGAAAGGAGTTGTAAATAATTAAAGAAAAAATGAAATAGTTGTAGGTGGAATTGTCAATAATGCCTCCAATAGTTGTATATTATTATAGAATTTTTAAAAAACCATTATGATTAAAATATTTACCATTGTAAGTTTACTATTAGTCTATTTACAATTGACCTCACAAACATTGGTTACCCAATTAGAATATGTCAATAGTGATATTACTTGGCCATGGAATTGGGATGTAATCAGTGATCAAGATAAACTCATAACTGTCAACGAAATTGGCACTTTGAACATTAGATCAAATGGCATTTGGCAAAACATAGAAGTCAACCCAAATACATCAAGTTTAGAACCACGTGGTGTTGCAGTAGATAATAACGGTACAATTTGGATGACCACTACTGAGCATGGACTTTGGTCTTATGATGGCAATGGTGATTTACAACAATTTGATACTAGCAATTCATTCCTGCCAGTTGACAAATTGAGGAGCATTGCCATTTATAACAACATTTTTTGGATTTCGACAGATGGATTGGGATTAATTAGGCATGATTTCGATACAAATGAAACAACACATTTTACTAAAGATGAATATCCTGATTTAAAATCAGACTTTAATTTGGACCCACATATTGATGAGTCGGGTAATGTTTGGTTTAGTAATCGAGAATTTCTCACTAAGATTTCTACCAATTTGGAGTGGACCAATGAAGATATGAGGTTTCATATATCGGGTGGAAATGTCAAGGATATTCACATCGTTTCTGAGACAGAAATTTGGCTTGCTATGAATGGAGGATTGGTATTGTTTGATGGAACAAATTATAATAAAATTATTCAGAGTCAATTTGATAATTTTTTGCAAGTGTTAAAGGATTCTAGAGGCGATATTTGGTTGTCCCGTTCCTCTACATTAAATGGTAATGGAATTACTGTAGTCCATAATGAAGAAGAGTATTTTTTTAATTCGGATGATAATTCTGCCATTCCCAATCAAGTATTTGAATTTATCGAACATCAAGATACTGTCATAGCGGTTGGTACAATTGGTAATAACATCTGCAAATTGGTTTTTAATTCGCCCTCTTCAATCACTGATATTCATAAGGATGCATTGAAGGTATATCCTAATCCAGTGTATGATGAATTAACTGTAGAGATAATGGGTGATCTTAATGTCTCAAATTGGATATTATCTGATTTACAAGGGAAGAAAGTAATAGAAGGAAGTTCATTGCAATCTACTATAGATGTGAAGCATATCAGTTCAGGGGTATATATTTTAACTCTTGAAATTGACAATGAATTAATATCAAGGAAAGTAACCATCGACAAATAGCTGTAACTTCGAGCATGGGTTTTAACTTTTGTATTGAAATGATTAGATTTTTATTTTAAATATAACTGTCCTTGTTTTGAAAAGGGTACACAGGACTATTAAACAAAAATTTTGGTTGGTGGAAGACCGTTGAATACCTTTTTTAAATAGACTTTATCAGCCAATGATGTTTCAGTTGTGTCTATGATAATTATATCGATTAATCCTTCTGTTATAACTCCAGATTTTAATTTTTGTGATTTTGCTTGAAAACTAACTAGAAAAATTAATCCGACAGCTATAAATGTTGCTTTTTTCATTCTGATGGGTTTGTTGATTATCAATAATGTTTAATCTCCGCTTTTGATTTCGAAGCCACAAATATAGGGAAACTTGTATAATTTTAAATATTTTATCGCTTAGAGATCTTGTTATTTGAGATGCTTTTCTGCCTGGAGCATTTAAATCTATTTATTTCAGAACTTCGCTTTTTTAGGTGTTTTTGACTGACTCCGCTCTGAACCCTTTTTCTCCATAATTTAAAAGAACTTTCTTTGAGTTCTCTTCGCATGAGCTTTATTACCTGAGATTCGGTTACTCCAAACTGATTTTCGATAGCTTCAAAAGTTGTTCTATCCTCCCAAGCCATTTCTATAATTCTATCTAATTCTCTTTCTGTCATTAAGTAAAAGTGAAGGTTATTTAACTGTTGTATTTATAACAAGTATGTTTACAGATTGTTTTTACCGCCATTTACTAAATATCTGATTATATAATTGTGAGACTACTTATCAGATTCTAAACTAATCACATCTACTTCCTTATCTCTGATCACTTTATTTAATTTAGGAATCATCACCTCCTTGATATTATTCCAATTTGCTAAGGATTCGTCTATTAGGTTAGACAATTCATCTCTGACGACGTACATCGATGCAGTTGGCTGATAATCCGATGCTCCCATCTGTAGGAGTGAGTTTAGGTGTGCCAATTTATTTGTCAGTTTAATAGGGAAATTTAGAGGATCTTGATTTGATTTATTTTGAGTTTGATACAGTTCCTTTTCAGTTTTAGTCATCAAACTATCCATCTCATTTATGAGTGATTTGATTTCTACATCATCCGTTCTTGATCCAAAAGCCTTCATTTGAGTTTTGAGGCTTCTTATGTCAACGATGGCTTGATGAGACTCGTTTATTTTGTCATTTATCGATTTCACAAAATCAAATTGCTCGTTAATATCCTTCAATGATGATTCACTAGTAGGGTCGATCAATACTTTGAAAGTAGTTTCCAAAGAATCCCCTTTATAAATGACTCTAGCCCTGTATTCACCTGGCACTGCTCTTGGTCCATCCATCGATCCCCACCAAAGTATCATGCCATCAAACTCTTTTGAAGGAGGATATTCGAGGTCCCAATTCCATTGATTTGCACCTTCTTTAACTTCTAGCTTTTGGTACTTTTCTTTACTTTTTGTATCCCATTTATTAATCAATTCATTGTTACTATCGTAAATTTTAATGGATAGAGTGTCCTTTTCTCCATATTCAGGTAAGAAAAAATTTATGACTGCCCCATTTGGCGGGTTTTTACCTGAGCCTTTTGGCTCTTTGTATTGCCTTCCTGCCATTCTATAACTGTGCTCAGTTTTGTATACATGGAAACGATTTTGATTTTGGTTTTGACTTTCATTTATAACGTCTAAGTTGTCAATAATCCAAATTCCTCTACCTTGAGTTGAGGCTATAAGATCATTTTCTTTAATAATTAAATCTGTTATTGGTACTGTAGGCAAGTTTAACTGAAATGTCTTCCATGAAGTACCATCATCAACTGAAATATACATTCCAGACTCCGTTCCTGCATAGAGGACTCCTTTATAAAGAGGGTCTGCTCTTAGCACTCTGGTGAAATGATCATTTGGTATGCCATTTGTGATTTTTTCCCACGTTTGACCATAGTTTTTTGTTCTGAATAGATACGGGTTATAATCTCCCAATTTGTAAGTCGTACCAGCTATATAGCATGTGCCCTCATGGTAAGGAGAGGGTTCTATACTGTTAATCATTAAGTATTTAGGCATAGAAGTTGAGCTGACATCAACCCAGTTTTTCCCCCCATCTGCAGTGTAATGTATTTTGCCATCGTCAGAGCCAACCCAAATTAGGCCTTCTTTTAAGGGAGATTCTTGTGCAGCAAATATGGTAGCATAATATTCTACACCGGTGTTATCTTTAGTTAGTGGCCCTCCAGAAGAGACTAGTTTTTCTTTTTCATTTCTTGTAAGGTCGGGACTTATAATCTCCCATGTCTGTCCTTCATCTTTTGTCAAATGTAGGTGTTGAGAGCCAGCGTATAGTTTGGTAGCATTATGCTTTGAAAAGAAGATAGGAAAGTTCCATTGAAATCTGTATTTCATACCTTCAGCTCCATATCCCATTGGATTGTCTGGATATACATTGATAGCTCTGGTTTTATTGGTTTTATGATTCTTTCTTGTTAAGAAACCGCCATAACTACCTCCGTATACAATGTCATCATTTGTAGGATCGACAGCTATATGAGCTGATTCTCCGCCAGCAGTGGACTCCCAATCATCCTCATCAATTGATCCTCCTAGGCTTCTATGCGATATTCTAATAGCAGAATTATCTTGCTGAGCAGCATATATTCTATAAGGGAAATGGTTGTCTGTTGTCACTCTGTAAAACTGTGCTGTAGGTTGATTATGATAAGTGCTCCAAGTGTCTCCTCCATCATAAGTTATTTGTGCTCCACCGTCATCTCCTATAATCATCCGCTGATTGTTAGATGGATCAATCCAAAGGTCGTGATGGTCGCCATGTGGAGCATTTTTACCTTTAAAGGACTTACCCCCATCATCAGATTTTTGATAAGAAACATTTACAACATACACTCGATCCTTTAATTCTGTATCAGCATATATCCGAGAATAATACCATGCTCTTTGTCTTAAGGCTCTATCGTCGTTGACTTTAGACCATTTTTTGCCCCCATCAGTAGATTTATATACACCACCATTTTCGTTTTCTATGATAGCCCAAATGATGTTGCCATCAATAGGTGAAACAGTCACACCACTAATACCCCAAGTTCCTTTTGGTAGACCTTCATTAGTAGTTATATCACTCCATGTATCTCCAGCATCTGTACTTTTGTACATTTTAGAATCTGCGCCTCCACTGCTTAAGTCATAGGGTGTTCTTCTAATATTCCAAGTGGTAGCAAATAGGTTTCTATGATTAGAAGGGTCAATTATTAAGTCAACAGCACCAGCACTTTTACTGGCAAATAACACTCTTTTCCAATTCTTACCGCCATCTATTGATTTATAAACCCCACGTTCTTCTGCATCTTTAAATAAATCGCCCATCACAGCAGCAAATACAATATCTGGGTTTGTTGGATGAATTCTGATTCTAGATATATGCTTGCTATCTTTTAAGCCTGATTGTACCCAAGTTTTGCCAGCATCTACAGACTTCCATACGCCATATCCATAGGAAACATTACCTCTAACTGTTTTTTCACCACCTCCAACATAAATGACATTTGGGTCTCTTTTTGCCACTTCAATACTACCTACAGATCCTCCAAAAAATCCATCAGAAATGTTGTCCCAACTTCTTCCGCCATCTTCTGTTTTCCATACACCACCTCCAGTTGAGCCAAAATAAAATAAATTTGGTTTGCCCTCTACACCTGTAACAGCACAAGACCTACCGCCTCTATAAGGGCCAATGTTTCGCCACTCTATTGGATGTACTTCTTTATTTTCAACTAATTGAGCCTTAAGCTCCAAAAATCCAATTAGGCAAATTAGTATTAAAAACTTAAGCTTTAACATTCCTTGTAATTTTGAGTAAATATAGATAATTCTAAAATAAATTATTGTGTAGTAATGATTATTATATGGTATAGTTTAGGTAATCTTTTGTGCATATCTCATGGATTAAAAGCTTGTTGCGTTCCTAATTCTTATGTTAATATCTAGTATATTTTTTTAAGCTTATTTTTTTTGTAGTATTTTTGTTTAGAATATAGTTTTTATTTTATTCCAAACCCTAAATCATGAAATCTATTATATCTATTCTCGTTTTTAGTTTCACATTTAGTTTTATAATAACAGCTCAATCAAATTTTAGTCAAGTTGATTCTAAATCTTCTATTATGGTACTGCCAAAACAAAAAATTGAGTACATAAATATTGGATTACCACAATACCGTGAGGTTAATTGGCGGAAGTCCACCTTACGTGATCTAGTTTTCGATATTGTTTTACATTGTATGTTAAAAGACCATGTTGACGAAACTATATTAAATGAAAATACTTTCAGTAGCAATAACAGATCTTTTTCTCAAAAGTATATAGATCAAATGATTAATAATGACCCGTACCTCATCAAAAGCAATGTCTCAGAGTATAAAATGGTTTTTGGCAAAAGATAGTCTTATATTAAGATTAAAATTTTATCACTTTCCGAGAAACTCGATTGTTTTCATTTTGAATAATCATGGTATAGATACCACTTTTATAGCTTGAAATATCTAAAGTCGTTTTATTAGAAATCAACATTCTTCTCCCAGAAATATCAAAGATGCTTACTTGGATATTAGAGATGTTATCTAATCCACTAATAGTCACAATGTCACTAGTGGGGTTTGGGTAAATCCTAATGTTATCCAACATCTCATTGTCTATACTACTTGGAGCTTCTTCTATTGTGTTCACTTTAATGTCATCTATATAAAATCCATCCTGTTCTAAAAATCCATCAGAATTCATACTAATTCTAATCCATACTTTTGGCTCACCTAGAAAGTCTTGAAGCGAAACGGTCTCTTTTATCCAATCTGTTTGAAAGCCATCATAAAGTGGTTCTCCAAGTATTTGATCAGTTGTACCAAGATTCGTGTATGCGCCACATAAAGGGGTAAAATTGATGCTATCTCTAGATGCCATGACCATTGCATAATCATAATTATTTTCTATTTCCCATCTTGCTGCAAACGAAATTTCAGCATAAGCTGCTTCGGTCAGGTTAATAGTCTCTTTTAATGTGGTAACGGTCGTTGCATTTTGTCTGTAATTGTTAAACGGAGAATCGGTAAGACTGACATCTCCTTCAAAGGCATGTTCATTGGTAGTATTCCAATCTCCATTCTTGGTCCAAAAGGTAATATCATCTGTTACTTCAGTTAATTTAGTTTGCAGATCGCTTTTAAAATAAGTAAAAGAAAAATCTTTTTCAACTATTGGACCACTGCCTTCGATTACAACTTTTATCTCTATGAGGTCTCCATCTGCTAGACTGGCATCGTATTCTATAGTGTAAAAGACTGGAGTAGATACCCCTGTAGGAATGTCAAACATTTCTACTTTTGGGTTTGCAATAATATTATTAGACAGTGGTGTTATTGTTACAGCCACTAAACCTTGTCCTAGTCCTAATTTGTGTAAATCAAATATGATTGTTTTAACCTCCTCTCTAACAGGAGATGTGGTAACTGATTGAATATCGTATAAATTACCTGTTAATTGAGCTGTAGTAATATTCATAGCCATACATGACTTATTGAGATCTAAAATGTCTTGCTGTGGTGGCCAAAATGAAGGTCCCACTTCAGGGGTTAATGAATATATTTTATTTTTTGTTGTCTCCTCACCATACATCCAATCATCGGAATCTCCATTGACTGTGTATCCTACCGTTTCTGTTCCTGTTCCCAATTTGAAACAATTTTCATGAGACATTTCTGCGCCAATTGTCTTAAATAAAGCATCCTCATCGGTAGGAGCATCATTGTACCCCCATGGATGAATCAGTAGGTCACCATATGTATGGTAGTTTAGGGCAATGAGTATGTTTTTTGATTCGCAAAAATTCTTTACTGCCTGAGTTTCTGGCTCTGAAAAAGCAGATTCTCCTCTATAAGTTTGCGAGTTTTCGTTACCTGATGACCCCTGATTATCAAAGCCCCAAAAGTAACCATAATTCCTATTAAGATCGACACCTTTCAATTGACCATCTTCGTTTTTTCTAATATTTTTTCTCCATAGCCCTCCTCCTGATGGCTGGTTTGCTTCATTGAGCTGGTATCCATCAGGATTAACACAAGGGATAAAGTACATCTCATTATTGTCGACAATAGCTTTTATTTCCGGATCCGTTTCATAATTTTCTAATACATACCACATGTAAAATAGCATTTGTGACATTCCATTGGGCTCTCTAGCATGATGCAGTGCGGTGTATAAAACTTGTGGTTCGGTTTCATCTTGATTTGGGTTATCGCTAATTTTAAGATAGAATATCGAATTACCTCCAAATGTAGTATCCGAATCAATATTTAACCTTGTTGTTATCAGATCTGGGTATAACATTGTCATTGAATCTAATGCTAATAGCATTTCGGTATAAGTCTTATGACCTCCCATACTTCCACCACTGTAATTTCGAGGAGTCTCAAATTCAGAGATGACACAAGATTCGACAAAGTCACAATTACCAGATCTAGAATAGTCATATACCAATTCTGATGGACGGTTAGGGTTTTGGTAATGTTTAATCACATCTTCAATTAAAATATCATACTCAAAACCAGCTTTACTGATTAAATTAAGTTCATACTCTGAATAATCACATTCTAACGACCTTTTTGGTATGAGGATGCCGTGGTCAGTCTCTATTCCAAGTCTGTTGAGGTCTGAAATGTTTTTACCTTTCAGATCTATCCTAGCTCTGTGAAATAGTTTAGTAGATTGAGCGATAGAGCTAGTAGTAAATAAGGAAAATATCATCAAAATTAGAAGCCTCATGTGTGGTGTTTTAAATTTATAGTGCGAATTTAGGAAAATGATCGGATATAGGCTGCTAATAAGAAAACTTGTCTTTATTTTGTCTTTTTAAAGTCCTAAAAACACTTCTTGGTTATTTTTACAATCAAATATTTAACAAATGAAATATACTTGTTCTATCGAAATAGTTGCGCCGATTGATAAAGTAGTAGAACTTTGGCAAGACGAAAGTCATTTTAAAGATTGGCAAGATGGCTTTATAAGTATAAAACTTATAGAAGGCAATCATAATGAAGTTGGAGCCAAATCTCGAATTATCTTAAATAGTAAGTTTAAAATAGAATTGAAAGAAACCATACTTTCTATAAATTTACCATATGAGAAGAAAGCACTCTATGAACACACCCACATGACTAATACACAAACATCACGATTTGAAAGATTAAAAAATGGTAATACTATTTATACTAGTGAGGTCGAATATGTAAAGTTTAACGGCTTAATAATAAAGCTAATGGCCTATCTGTTTCCAGGTAAATTTAAACAACAAAGCCAAAAATGGATGGAACAGTTTAAGAGGTTTGTTGAAGATAATCAATCCAAAACACTATGTGCCTAATCAAATATTAAGGTGTTACTGAATGATATAATTATTATAATTTCACATTCTGGCAGGCTTTAACTAAAAGTTAAGAAAATATTCCAAAAATAAATACGTTATTTGTACTTGTAATATAATAACTAGATTTAATATGTTCAAAATCTTTCTTCTACTTTTTTCTTTTGTAATTACTAATCATTGTCTGATAGCACAGGCTACTAATGAAAATGGGGACTATATAGTGGATTTTGCTCCATTCTCACCTCCAGAGCAAGATTTGATGAGAGAGATGCTCAACAAGCCTGCGTTGAACTTCATGTCAACAGATCTAGAAGGAGATACTCATACCATATCTAACTATGAAGGAAGTAATATATTGATTGTATTTTGGAGTGTAGATAATCCAAATTCTAAAAAACTATTTGAATATCTAGATTTAATATCAAAGAATAAACAGATAAATATATTGTCGTATTGCTATGAAGACAAAGCAGCGGCTTTGACATATCTGGATGCTAAGCAATACTCATACCCTATAATGACACAAGGCAAATTCATTGGTGAAATGGGCTATGGGCATGGACTTGGTCTACCTAGAATGTTGTTTATTGATAAAAATGGCACTACAAAAGACATCCTTCCTGCTTCCGCATTTAATAATAATCCAAATCTATATCCAGTAATAAGCGATATTATTTCCAAAGCTTATTAATTTTGCATTTTATACCTGATAATAAATAATAATTAAGCTGTACATCTTAGATGTAAAGACTATATAAATGCGCAAATCATACACATCTGGTGCCAAATGGGAAGACATTGTGTCTTATAGGAGAGCAGTCAGAGTAGACAATATTATAGAAGTATCAGGCACTACCGCAATGGTGGATGGCAAGTTGATTGGTAAAAATGATCCTTATGAACAAACTATGTGTTGTCTGAATATCATCAATGAAGCTATTGAAAATCTTGGCGGGAAAACATCAGATATCATCAGGACAAGAATGTACGTTAAAGACATTAGCCAATGGGAAGAAATAGGACGAGCACACCATGAAATTTTCAAAGATTGCCCACCTGCAACATCTATGGTGGAAGTTTCCCGATTGATTGACGATGATTTATTAGTAGAAATAGAGGCGACTGCTGTCGTAAGTAATGGAGAATAAGAAAGAGAAGACATATAAAATAAAGGAAATTTATTACACCATCCAGGGTGAAGGATTTCATACTGGGCGATCTGCTGTTTTTTGTAGGTTTTCGGGATGCAATCTGTGGACGGGATTGGAAAAAGATAGAGCAAAGGCTATTTGCAAGTTTTGTGATACAGACTTTTGGGGTACGGATGGAGTGAATGGAGGAAAATATCCAGTAAAAAAGTTGGTAAAGATTATCAATGAACTTTTCTATGCTGATGATAATAAGTTTGTGGTATTTACAGGTGGTGAACCAGCTTTACAACTTGATAGAGCTTTAATCGATGCACTTCATGATAAAGGATTTGAAGTTGCTATTGAAACCAATGGCACCATTGAATTAGCAGAAAATATAGATTGGATCTGTGTTAGCCCAAAAGCTGATACCGAAATTGTGGTTACCAAAGGCCATGAATTGAAACTAGTGTATCCACAGGATGAAAATAAACCAAAATCTTATGAAGACCTCGATTTTGATTGTTTATATCTTCAACCGAAAGAAGATGAAATGTGGGAGGAAAATATATGGGCAACTGTGGAGTATGTAAAACAAAATCCAAAGTGGAAACTGAGTGTTCAAAGCCATAAGTATTTAAAGATCCCATAATGTAATGAAATACATTTCAAGAAAAAATATAGGATGGTTGCTTACAGCAATGATGTCTTTTGCATTGCTAATGAGTGCCTATGGTATGTTGACAGGTGACCCAAACACTGTCGAAATGATGAAAGCTCATAATTTGGGTGATTGGACAACAGTAATTGGATTTGGGGAACTGATATCTTTAATTCTATTTATTTACCCTAAAACTATGAACTTTGGGGCAATGCTTTTGGCAGCGTTTTTAGGTGGAGCAATCATGTTTCGTATGACACATCCCGATCCTGAGATGACTGGTTTTAAAAGAGCAGCATCATTTTTTATGTTCTTGCTAATAGTTAGTTGGATTAGGGGTTTGGAATTAGTTGAGGAATAGGACCCTGTCAATTTAAAACGGAATAATGAGGTCTTGCATTTAAATACTCATTCAATGTATTACTTCTAAATCCCCCATATTCTAAATCAGAACATTACTTTTGTAGTAGAAAACAAAACTATGGGGCTAAATGCCTGCCATGAGTAGTAAATTATCAAATACAGTCAGTTCTTACTTTAATCTAAAGCTACGAAAAGATTTCATAGCCGCGTTGACGGTGTCAGTGGTGCTCATACCGCAGAGTATGGCTTATGCTATATTAGCTGGGCTACCTCCTGTATACGGTTTGTATGCTGCTTTAGTGCCTTTGATTATTTACGGTATTTTCGGTTCGTCAAGTGATTTGTCTATTGGGCCTGTGGCTTTAATTTCTATTATTGTCTTTGGAGGGATTTCTGGTCTAGCAGAGTTAGGCAGCCAAAATTATTTAGATCTCGTATTACTAGCAGGTCTCATGGCTGGGTTACTTCAGCTGATTTATTATTTTTTAAAATTGGGTGATTTTGCTGATTACTTATCAGCGCCATTATTGTCTGGGTTTATCTCAGCTGCAGGTGTCATTATCATTATCAGTCAGATCAAATCCCTATTTACGATCCCAATCGAAGGTGTGAAGTCAACTCCAGAGGTGTTTTACGAAACCATGATCAATTTAAGCAATACTAATTGGTATTCGTTAATTTTTGGGGCTGGTGCGATGTTGTTGATTTTTATTTTCGATAGAATCAATAAAGAAATACCAGGGGCACTACTAGTTGTAGTATTATCATCATTGATCATGTATTTATTAGGGACTTATGAGACTAAAGTACCAACAGTGGGTGATTTGCCAATGGGGTTACCTGCATTTTATGCTGGATTTATAAAATCTGACAATATCCTAAAACTATTACCTACTGCGGGAATTCTCAGTATAGTGTGCTTTGTAGGGAGTATTTCTATTGCAAAATCGTTGGCTACTACAGGCTCTAAAATTAATTCTAACAGAGAGTTACTTGCATTAGGGCTTGCTAAAGTAGTCTCAAGTTTTTTCCTTTCAATGCCTAGTTCATCAAGTTTTAGTCGATCAGCAATAAATCATAATGCAGGCTCTCAATCTGGTATGTCAAGTATATTCGCTGCTTTTGTCTTAGCAATAGTTGTATCGTTTTTTGGATCTTTATTCTTCTATCTACCAATGCCAGTATTGGCAGCGATCATCATAATGTCTGTGCTTGGGTTAATAGATGTAGATGAAGCTAAGGAGTTTTGGCGTATAAATAAACGAGACTTTTCAGTTTTCTTATTCACATTCATTAGTACCATTGTTTTTGGAATTATCAGTGGCATTATTATCGGACTTATTATTTCATTGCTTTTCCAACTTTTAAAACGTAGTAGAAAGAATGCAGAAAGTCCCTATTAGGCAAATTGATTATTTTTAACTTTGAGTTATCCACATCGTTGATTAATGATTAAAAATCTTGCCTACCTATTTCATGAGGATATCAGACATTTACTACTAACTATTTACTATTATCTATTAACTACAAACCGTTTTCCATTTTCTTGACTTTCTCCATCACGGCATCTGTCAAACTTTGCTTGTACGCTACAACGTTATCTAAAACAGTCGCATTAGAAGATCCAATGATCGAAGCAGCTAGAATACCGGCATTTTTAGCTCCATTTAAGGCAACAGTTGCTACAGGGATTCCTCCAGGCATTTGTAATATTGATAAGATCGAGTCCCAACCATCAATACTATTGGATGATAATATAGGCACTCCAATAACAGGTAGTGGCGTAAGGCTCGCTACCATGCCTGGCAAGTGAGCGGCTCCTCCTGCTCCAGCGATAATCACTTTGTATCCTTTGTCAACTGCCGATCTGCTAAATGCAAACAATCTATCGGGTGTCCGATGTGCAGAGACAATAGTCATATCGTATTTTACCTTTAATTGGTCAAGAATTTCTGCTGCTTGCTTCATGATTGGCAAATCTGAATCTGAACCCATAATAATTGCTACTTCTGCCTTCATCTTAAAATGTTTTTTACTTAATTGGAGATTACTTCTATTGTTTTTTGAACTTCTTTTGCTCTTTTGATCGCCTCTTCTAAATGAGAATCAATGATCGTGATGTGTCCCATTTTACGAAACGGTTTTGTGATTGGTTTGCCGTATAGGTGAGGGTAGACACCTTTCATTTGTAAGATGTCTTCAAGTCCGGAATAGATTGGAGTACCTGTATATTGTGCAGCCCCTAGCAAATTAACCATGACAGCTGGCGATCTTAAAGTTGTGTCACCCAATGGTAAGTCTAAAATGGCTCGCCATAGTTGTGAAAACTGGGAAGTAATGCAAGCCTCTATGGTATGGTGCCCACTGTTATGTGGTCTTGGAGCTACTTCATTAATCAATATCTCACCTGATTTACTGATAAACATTTCTACGGCAAGTAATCCTACAATTCCCATTTTAATGGCTACTTCAGATGCTAACTCCATAGCTCTTTTTTCTTGATCTTGTGAGATTGAGCTCGGAGCAAATAGAAATTCTACTAAATTTGCCGTCGGGTGAAACTCCATCTCGACAATAGGAAAAGTGGATATTGCACCAGATGGGTTTCTAGCTACGATGACCGCAATTTCTTTATCGATATCTACCAATCGCTCTATTAAACACGGTCCGTCAAGAAGATCATCTAAATCTGCTTTTGTCTTAACGATATGGACTCCTCGTCCATCATAGCCATCTTTCCTTACTTTTTGAACAAACGGCAACATTACTTCTCCTACTCTTACCGCATCTCTTACATCATTGCCACTGTTAAAAAGTAGAAAATTGGAAGTCAATAAATTGTGCTTTTTATAAAACTCTTTTTGTAGACCTTTGTCTTGAATGATCTCTAAAAGGTGTGGTTGCGGATACACTTTTACGCCTTGTTTTTCTAGCGTTTTTAAAGCTTCCAGATTGACAGATTCTATCTCAATGGTGACAATGTCCTTGCCTTTACCAAAGGCTAATACATCCTCGTAATTATTAAAATCTCCTTTGACAAATTGATTGGTATGTGGTCCGGCAGGATAAGTTGTGTCTATATCCAAGACCGATATATTTAATGACAGCGGCGTAGCTGCTTCTAACAACATTTTACCCAATTGACCACCGCCTAAAATACCTATCTTTTTGTCTGTTTTATTCAAACTATCTATCATTAATTTTAATCTTAAAACCTTAATCCATCAATTTTATAGCCTCAGCTACTGTGCTCACCGGAAACTTACACACTTTGTTTTTACACACATATATTTTATCAGAGCCTTCTTGAAGTTTGTCTTTGAGTAACTCAAGTTTACCTTCCGATTGACCTCCTAAAAACACAGCATCTGGAAGGAAGTTTTTTTGCATTTCTAAAGATAAAGCAAGAGCATTTTGTCCCAATATAGCAATCTCATAGGGTGGGTTTAAATGCTCAGTATACAATTGACACCAATTAGAATAAAAATTTGGTTGACCACCTTCATCGATCTTGTCCACCATTCGTAAGATCATAGTCCTGCTTTTGGAGGTGTACTCTTTGTTGTACGTCAGTTCGCCTAATTTTGCAAGATTCCTACCCATGATAGAATTGGATGAGCTAATTACATTGTCTGACATATCTTTTTTACGAGCAATAAGTGGTGCATCAATATCTGAGGTGTAATAAAAATAGCCCTTAGGGTCTTCAAAATGAGCAATCACATAGTTCGTCATTAATGTAGATTTATCAATCCATTGCTCGTCAAAAGTTACTTCGTATAAACGCAAAAAAGCATCAATCGTAGTTGCATAATCGTCTAAAAAAGCATTGATGGTAGATTTCCCTTCTTTATAGTTTCTATTTAATTTCCCTTCCTTGGTCATTTGTTTCTCACTGATGAAACGGGCAGTACGAAGCGCCATGTCCAGATAATCCTTAGTTCCTAGTGCCGTATATGAATCGAGGAGGCCTTTGATCATCAAGCCGTTCCAACTTGTTAATATTTTATCATCCGTACCAGGTCTAATCCTTTCAGCTCTAATTGCCATTAGTTTTTGCTCCCCTTCCTTCAAGATTGAGTTCAGTTGTTCCTCTGATATCTTATATTTTTTTGCAGCAGTTGGATTGGTGATTTTCAGGATGTTGGTATGATCCCAGTTTCCATTTTTTGTCACGCCATAGTATGCGTTAAAAACGTCAGATTTCTTTTTGTCGTTAAATACAGAATCAATTTGATCTTTGCTCCATACGTAAAATTTTCCCTCTTCGCCTTCGCTATCCGCATCCAAAGAAGAATAAAATCCTCCCTCTGGTGAGGTTAATTCCCGTTTTACAAAGGCAATGGTTTGTTCTATAATCTCTTTATATCTAGGATTAGCGGTTAATTTGTAGGCATTAGCATATAAACTTAATAATTGACCATTATCGTACAGCATTTTTTCAAAGTGAGGCACATGCCATTCGCCATCGGTAGAGTATCTAGCAAACCCTCCGCCAATCTGATCATAGATTCCACCTGCAGCCATCTTGTCCAAGGTAGTGGTTACGGCTTCTAACGTTTTAGGGTTTTTATTTAATTCGTATACCTTTAGTAGAAATTCATAATTATTAGGCATAGGAAATTTTGGAGCGCCGTTTCTCCCACCTTCTTTAAAATCGATGTTTGATAAGAAATCGGTTTCAATTTTGTCTAAGGTAGATTTTGAGAATTCCTTGTCACTTACATCTATAATGCCTGAATCTTCAAAGCTGTTAATGCCTTGGGTGATTTTTTCG
Organism: Saprospiraceae bacterium; assembly: GCA_037968395.1. Taxonomy (GTDB): domain Bacteria; phylum Bacteroidota; class Bacteroidia; order Chitinophagales; family Saprospiraceae; genus JADKBO01. The sequence continues at coordinate 23,264 of JBBKVK010000072.1, forward strand.
GCTGAGTCTTCTAATTTGGCTCGGTCTGTTTCTTGAAGTGTATTAAATTGTTTTAAGATGTCCATCCATTGGTCTTTTGGAAAATACGTTCCTGCCCAAATAGGGCGTCCATCAGGCAGAGCAAAAGCATTCAACGGCCATCCACATCCTCTTCCACTGACCAATTGGCAAGCAGTCATATAGACATCATCCACATCGGGTCTTTCCTCTCGATCTACCTTGATTGGTATGAAATGATCATTCATGAGTTTGGCAACTGTACTATCCTCAAAAGACTCATGTTCCATGACATGACACCAATGACAAGCCGCATACCCAATACTGATTATGAGTAGTTTATTTTCTTTTTTAGCTCTGGCTAGCGTCTCATCATTCCAAGCATTCCAGTTTACAGGGTTGTGAGCATGCTGCAATAAATAAGGCGATGTCTCATTGATCAAAGCATTGGTGTGTTCGTGAGTGGACTGCATGGTTTTGGACATATTACAACTAATTGAAATGATGACACAAAGGGCTACTATCAGTTTATACATAAGGTGTTAAATTGAGGCGCAAAGATAGTAATTTTTGTGGATTAGGAAATTGTAGAAATTCTGATGGAATACTTCTCGATGGGTTATATTTTTTCTGTTGGCATTCAACCCGCATTATGCAATAGACAATCTAGTGCGGCTTGAAATAGCTGCAAAATATACCGCAAACTAAGTTTTCTTCATTCACCATCCCGTTGTACAACGGGATGCTAAAATCAGTAAAACTTCATATTTTATTACTCTTTCAACCCTCCTTACGAAGCCCTATTGAATAATGCGGGTTCAACCATGAAAGCCTCTCTTTGCCCCAATGCTAAAGGGAGTATCTCGACAAGCTCGACACTCACTTTAGGGCAGGAGAGGTGATTTAGGAAGATATTTCTAACTTATTTTAAATAAAATTACATCTAATAGAATTTAATTCCATAACTTCATGTTTATTAAATAAGATAAATGCGGGTAGTAACACCAAAGAAACTAGGTGAATATTCAATTGATAATGCTCAAGCAAAAATCCCACTTTTAAATTGGTATGAAATAGTCAGAAAGGCAAAATGGGAAAACTTAAGTGACATCAAAAAGGATTTCAGAACAGTCGATTATGTTGGAAATAACAGGTATGTGTTCAACATTAAAGGCAATGACTATCGAATAATTGTAATCATAATATTTACATCAAAAAAGGTTTATATCAGATTTATCGGCAACCACGACGACTATGATAAAATCGATGCAAAAACTATTTAGAATGACTTCAGCAGAATACAAAAAGCAAACAAAGAGAATGGAGGAACTTCTTAAACTCCTAACAAAAGAAGGTACATTAGACGGTAAACTTCAATCAGAATTGGATCAAATTTCGGACGAAATTGCAGATTATGAAGAGGTCAATTTTCCTTTTAAAGTTGAATCTTTGAACGAGATGATTGAATTGATCATGTATCAACGTAAACTCAAACAGAAAGATATTGCTCAGATATTAGGAACAACTCCATCGAGGATTACTGAAATTCTAAGCGGCAAACGTGGGTTGACTATAGAATTAGCCAAAGGACTATACAATAAACTAAATATCGATCCGCAACTGATACTAAGCGATAGAAACTAAGAATAGCTGATTAATTTAATTACTCAATCCCATAGTCATCAAGACATTTAGTCAGAGGAGTATCTTGGTATTGAAAACAGAAAGTTCATATTAAAACAATCTTATACTACTAGTGGTCTAATACGTTAAATATCAATAACTTAGTTTATGATTCGAAAGTGTTTATTATCTTTGTATTAACTGAATAATTAAACCCAACATGAAAACAATTAAAATGCTATACTCAAAGAATTCATTTCTTCTTTTGCTTTTTATGACCTTACCCTTGTGCTTCACCTCCTGCACCAAAGATGGCACTCTACTCAAAGGACGAGTATTAGAAAATGGCAGTGAACTACCACTGGAAGGAGTAGAAGTAGAGATCATAGGAGGCAAGGCTACAGGACTGTTTGAGCCGGAAATTACCTTTAGTGCAGGCACAGCCGTGACAGGTAAGGATGGTAGATTTACCATCTGTGCGGATGATGCTGATTACTACAGGGTAGGAAATTTTACTAAAGACAGGTATTTTGAGATCCTAGGAGCAGTAAATAATAAAAGCCAAAATAAAGGGATCGCCCCATCAGGTGCAAACTCCAACCCAGACTTCTATCTAGACCCCAAAGG
>JBBKVK010000073.1:0-23277 GCA_037968395.1 Saprospiraceae bacterium
CAAAATACTTGTACAGCCTATATAGATGCTTGTATAGCGGGATTCCAAGCATATGCATTAGATCCAACTATTAAAGAACCATCAGGTGGTATACAAGACTGGGCATTGAGTCCTGATAATAATACCTTGTATGCATTTTTTGGAATAGAAAACGGATTATTCGAAGTAGATCTAGCAAATATGAGTTCTAGCTGTATGGAAGGCCCATTGGCCAATGCAGCGTTTACAGGAGTGACCGGCAATCAGACAGATGAGTTTGGAGGTATGTATTTTGAAGGCGATGTATTATACGGATGGCAAGTAGATCGAGGAAGATTATTTACCATAGATAAAGCGACAGCGGTATTGACCTTAGTAGATGATGGGTTACCATTAGATTATAGAGGAGACAATGCAACATGTAATCCATGTCCAACATTGGGTGGAAGCAAGACTCCAAGTATCACGGTTTGTCCAGATACTACAACAACATATACAGTGACAGTCACAGACGAAAAAGGATGTGTCAATACAAAATCTATTGTAGTTGAGGTGAGTAGTGGACTAGATGTAGTAATTAACTCTATCAATACTAGTTGTGGAGAGGATAACGGAGAATCAACAGCCAATGTAAGTGGTGGCAAGTCACCTTATCATTTTAATTGGTCAAATGGACTAACTACTAATCAAATTGTGTCTCTTTCAAGTGGAACTTATAGTATAACAGTTACTGACTTTCTAGGTTGCAGTGTAATAAGTTCTGTGGTTATTAATGATAGTGAACCACTAAGCATTTCAAAATCAATGACTCATACTTCATGTGGAATTAACAATGGAGTTGCTTCTATAACTACTACGAATGGTATAAGTCCATTTACTTATGAATGGTCAAACGGTGGTGCGACATCTAGTATATCAAATTTAGTTTCAGGTGATTATACTGTGACAGTGACAGATAATATTGGATGCATAGCGATTGATACTATTACAATTGATTCAAGCAGTTCACCTAAGGTTACAATATCCCAGATTAATACAAATTGTGGATTCGAAAATGGTAGCGCAACAGCAAATATTACCGACGGAATATCTCCATATCAATTTATTTGGTCAAACGGTGCTATTACTCAAAGTATATCGAATCTTGCTAATGGCATTTATAGCATTACTGTTACAGATAGCATTGGGTGCACAGTAGATGGATCTGTAAGTATATTAGGCAGTACAGGTATTACTTCTTCAATTTCTACTACTCCGACAAGTTGTGGAAAAGCTAATGGGTCAGCCACTGCTATGGGTATCGATGGGTTTAGTCCTTACTCTTATTTGTGGTCTAATGGCAGTACCATATCTACAATATCCAATGTTGTTGGAGGCACATACCTTGTAACTGTGACAGATGCAAATGGATGTACTAACGCAAATTCAGGAGTAGTGGCTAGTAGCATTGCACCAGAAGGAGGAGTATTAATAGGAGGCCCATATGAATTTTGTAGAGATGGTAGTACTGATGTTGTAAATGACTTAACTATTTCTGGAGTAAGTGGTACATCAAGTACTTGGGTTGTAACAGATATTGATGATGATATCGAATATATATTTAATATTCTTGATGATTTGATTTTATTTGATTTTGAATCGACAACTAAGGATTTTTATTACATATACCATGTAAGTCACGAAGGCGCATTAAATGCTCAAATAGGCGACAATCTGATGGTTTTGAGTGGATGTTTGGATGTTTCAAATGGCATCTCAGTTTCCTTATATGATTATTCAGGGCCAAAATATGTTTCAACAGCTACTTTTGATATGGAAGATTGTTTATCTATCCCGACGGATACAACTCCTTATGATTATACGGAGTTTGTAGCAAATATTAACAATAGTGCTGATTGTAGTAATTTGTCTATAGTAGGAGGACACTTTTATAGGACAAATCCAGAGCAAAATGGTCATTCCTGTACGCCAGGATTAAATGGTGGAGTGGCAGTTTGTGTGTCGTCAAACCCTTCTTGTACATACTTACCAGATTCAGATTCGCCTATTAAAATTGATATCTTAATAGAACCATCTAATGATAAGATTACAACTTTATCTTCACTTTCTTTTTATGAAAAAGCGCCAGATGTATTTGATTGGATTGATGGACCTGCTGGTGTTAATAATTGGCCGACAAAATTTGGTTTAAGAGTAAAAAGAGGTAATCAAATTATATATGAGGTTTCTGACCTTAATACGAAGTTTGATTGGAACCTAAGGGAATTCCTATTTGAGGGTATTGAGTTTGAAATTGATATTCCAACAACATTCACAATTGAGTTAATGCCTTATTGTCCTATTGGCAATTTTGGAGCTATATCTGCATGGGATATTGATGATTTGAAAATAAATAGTGAATGCAGAGAAAAATTTGAAGGTGGTATTTTAGAAGGCGGCCCATATAATCATTGTGTTGATGGAATTCCAGATTTTGTTTCTGATATTACGTTGATTGACGCAGCGGGCCCAAACACTAAATTTTTAATTGTTGATAGCGCTGATATAGTAGTTGGTTTGTATGCTACTTTAGCAGATTTTTCTAATACAAATCTTGATTTATTAGGAGAAGGACAGTTTAGGTTTTACCATATTTCCTATGCTACAGGATTAACTGGGTGTGATGTTGGTAATAAATTCACTGTAGATTTCAATGGATGTTTTAAACTTTCAAATCCGGTGATAATCATTCAGAAGTTTTGTGGGACAAGAATTACACTTTATCCAAACCCTTCAAGTGCTTTCGTTTACTTAAATATTGAGTCATCAATCCCAAAAGCGACAGTCAAGATATTTAATAATCTTGGGCAGTTACAATTTATAGAATATATACGAAATGTTAAAGATGTAATTACTTTAGATTTCACAAATTATACTAAAGGACTGTATCATGTAAGTGTAATTAGTGGTAACAACATTATTACAAAATCTGTTATGATTGTGGAGTAAGACAAAATTTTAAAGTAGAATAGCTATTAGTAGTTATTCTACTTTATTCTTATTTATTTGTTTATTTGAAGTTATTTTTCATTGATATTAAAGCTTTTACAATTAATATATAACCGTAATTCGTACAAGTTTTCTACTTTTGTACTTAATATTTAAAGTAGTAACATTCTATGCGAGTTTTTATTTTTTTACTTTTTACTTTTAATCTATATTCTGTACAAGGACAATTAGAGACTAAGTACTATTCTAATCTAAACCAAGAAGATAACAATCTTCCCACATGGATTACACTAATGTACTCTGATAACCCTGACCCTGGAATAGTTGTAAATGAGTATGAAAAGTATTACAAGACTCATGAATTTGTTAAGTCAGAGCATACCCAGTATTATAAAAGGTGGCTCAAATCCATTACTAGAGAAGTTGAATTATCACCAAAGAACAATAGAAGGCCAAACAGTGGTAGTAGAATTCCTGATTGGACTTGTATTGGTCCATGGGATTGGGACCATGATGCTGCAGGTAGGTCTTATGCTCCAGGAAGCTCTCATGTTTATGCAGTTGAGCAAAGCATAAGTAATCCTAATATTTTATATGCAGGTACTGCTACTGCTGGGATTTGGAAAACTATAAATAGAGGAGATAATTGGACACCGTGTACTTACGATTATGATGTAAATGGCGTCTATGCTCTAGAAATAGACCATACTAACCCAAATATTGTTTTTGCATCAATGTTGTCTTCTGTTTACAAATCAATCGATGGTGGACTCACATGGTCTCCTACAGGGGATGCAAGTTTTCAAGCGATTTCATTAAATGTAAAAGACATTGCAATGGATCCAAATGATAACCAAATCATATTTATAGCTTCAGTACAAGGGTTTTATCGATCTACTGATGCTGGTAGTAACTGGACGTTAATAAACGGTACTTCGCACCAAGAAATTGAATTTCATCCAATAAATAATGATACAATATACACAGTTAGACAAAGTGGTGATCAAACTTTTTTTGCTAGATCTTTTAATAATGGGGTTTCTTTTACTCAAGTGGGCTCTGGGTGGCCAGTACCAATAGAAGAGCAAAAGAGAGCAGAAATAGCTGTATCTTTAGATGAACCTGACTATGTTTTTGCACACCTTACTGGAAAAGAAAATGGTGGATCAGGGTTGTATGGTATCTATAAGAGTTCTGATCTAGGCTCCAATTGGACATTTGAGTGTTGTGGGCCTCAACCTGCAGGAGTGCCAGATTTAAGCACAGTTCCGCCTAATATTAACATTATGGCATGGAGTAAAGAGGGAACAGATAATGGAGGCCAATATTATTATAATGTTGCTTTTGGAGTTTCTCCTTTTAATGCCGATTCTCTTTGGGCTGCTGGTACCAATATGTGGCATAGTAGTGATGGAGGTGCTACCTTTATTTGCACTGCTAAATGGAGTGAACCAGGACAGCCAGATTATGTACATGCAGATGTTCATGATTTTCATTATTATGCTCATACTGGGGAAATTTGGGTAGCGAATGATGGTGGTATTTTTAAAAGTACTGATAATGGAGCAACATTCATTAGAAAAAACAATGGTATTGAAGGTGCTGATTTTTGGGGTTTTGGCCAAGGGTTTTGGGAAGGAGATATTATGCTTGGGGGTACCTACCATAATGGTACTTTGTTGAAAGAAAACAATGTGTATATAAATGATTGGATTTGCACAGATGGCGGTGACGGCAATTATGGTATGGTGAATCCAGGAAGACCAAAGAATGTTCATGGCTGGTTTAATATCAAGGATTTAAAATCGGACCGAACAATAGCACCTGTTACCAGAAATAACCCCCATGAAGCAAATGCCAGCTACATTACAGGTGAGGATAGTGACATCATTTTTCATCCCAATTACTATGATACATGGTGGGTGGGTTCTGATACAGCGATTTATAAAACTATTGACAACGGCTTTACTTTCGAATATCTACATGATTTTGGTAATAAAGTAGTCGCTATGGAAATATCAATGTCGAATCCTGATATTTTGTATGCTTCAACATGGCCTGGTTGGTGGTCAAAGAAAGAATTATGGCGGACAGTTGACGGTGGATATACTTGGACAAATATTACTCCTTCTGATGCTCAATTGGTAAATAATAATTGGGTTCCTTATGATATAGTAGTTGACCCATTAGATGGTATGAAAGTTACTATTGTAAGGACTTCTATGTACAGCGGCACCAACTTAGATGCTAAAAGAGTATTTACTAGTTCAAATGGAGGTGACACATGGGTTAATATTTCAGGCACCAGTATGAATGGAGAACCAGCAACGGTTGCATCATCACAATACGGTGCAGATGGAGGACTAATTATAGGAACTCGTAAAGGAATGTGGTATAAAGACAACAGTCTTTCTGATTTCATCAATATTTCTAGCGATCTTCCATTATCAACTTTTAGTGAAAAAATATATCCGTATTATAGAAAACAAAAAATTAGAACAGCAACAAATAGATCTGTTTGGGAAAGACCTTTCCCTCAACCTTCTACTAGGGTAATAGCAAACCTTGGTGTCTCAAAAAAAGAATATTATTGCAATCAAGATACTGTGAGTTTTGTCGATTTATCAATTGTATCAGAAGTTGGAATTACCTACAATTGGCAATTTCAGGGGGGAACACCATTGACATCTACTCAAAGAAAACCTAAAGTTATCTACGAATGCCCAGGAGAATATGATGTCACCTTAACAGTTTCTGATATCAACGGGAGCGATACAAAGACTTTTGACAACGTGGTTACGATTCTAAATGACTGCGATGCTGTCGAAGAGCCTGGACTTTCTCTAAATACAAAAGGAGCAGGGGACTATGGCCTAGTAAATGATTTTGCTTTGAGTACAAATACCATGACTATCTCAGCTTGGGTAAAACCGAATGGAATCCAACAGGATTATACTGGGATATTTATGAACGATGGTGTCACAGCGGGGTTAAATTTTAGAGAAGGCAATAACACTTTGGGTTATCATTGGCCAAATGGGTCTTGGTCATGGGATAGCAATCTAATTGCTCCCCCAAATCAATGGTCACATGTGGCGATGGTTATAACTCCAAGTAACATTACTTTGTATTTAAATGGTAAATCAGCGACCCATTCAGTATCTACAAGTATTGTTGATTTTACGACCATTAGGGTTGGGTCATATAAAGGATGGAATGACAGGAATTTTAAAGGGGATATAGATGAGGTTTGTATATACGACAGAGCTGTATCCCAAGATGAAATAAGAGAAGGAAGACACCTCACAAAAGATCCAAATGTGGATGGTTCTATTATCGCTTATTATAAATTTAATAGAGATGAAACCTTTCTATATGATCAAGCAGGTTTTAGAAACGGAAATATTACAGGAAATGCAGAGAAATTAGAGTCAACAGCCCCAGTTGGAAAAGGGGTTTCTGATTTAATAGATGTTACATCTGCGGGTACTTATAATTTGCCAAACACAGGTGCTTCACTAATATTCGGGTCAGGTTCTAAGCCAAATGGTAAAATTGTTGTTTCCCACTTACTTAACAACCCTAGAGTTGTACCTAATACTGAAATTAATCTTTCTAGAGGGTATTTTATTATCAACAATTATGGCACAAATTCGACTTTTACGGGTCTAGAAAATGTTTTATTTTCTAATGCTGGTACCATTACCAACCAAATGAGCACCACTTTAAGTGCAACAGTTCACTTGAGAGATGAAAATGAAGGATTAAACCAATGGTCTAGTGTTTACACAGGACCTTTTAACTTTAATTCAGGTTTGTATGGTGGTATTGAGCTATTAAATCCAACCACAATAACATCTTTTGATAAACAGTACTTAATTAATAGGCCTCCATTTGCAATCCAACAGGCACAAGTAAGTTTATCACCTTATGGAAGTAATACAATTAATGGGGGCAATAGTGTAGAGCTGTTATTAGAATCGCCCTACCAATCGTTAATATTACCTTATCACGACGAGACTACAATAGAGTTAATAGAATCACCAACAGCTGGCACAATGGTATATGACACATCAATGAATGCAATTGTATTTTTTAATGGTAGTATTTGGAATAAATTAACGGCAAAATCTCAATTTATATCTCAAAATAGCACTATTGTTGGTAGAGGAATTGGAATAGATTTAAATGGTTCCCCTAGGATAGAATCCGCTTTGTTAAACTTATCTGAAGCTAATGGAACATTTGTTCTTCCTGCATATACCAATTCCCAAATATTAGAGTTAGCCACTCCAGTAAGTCGGATGTTATTGTATAATTCTGACTTGAACAGAATAATGGTGTTTGACGATACTAGATGGAGAAGCATAAAATCTTCACCAATTTCTTATACCAGTACTGGTACAAATAATCGTATTGATGGGTTTGTAGCTGGTTCATCTATAAAGTCGCCAAGTGCAGTTGTAGAGGTGTCTAATAGTAATTATAGAACGGTAGCAATTACACAGATGAATGTGGCACAAATAGACAATCCTCAAAAAGGAATGATTATATATGATGATTCTCGTAAATCTTATTTGGTATTTGACGGAGAGGATTGGGGTAAATTTGCATTTGAAATCGAATAAATATGAAAATAATCTTAATTTTCTTATCAACACTTTTTATAATAGACTCACTGTTTAGTCAGGCAGATATAAATAAAATGGAAATAGTATATATTGGAGATCCAATGTGCTCATGGTGTTATGGCATATCTGAGGAATTGGCAAAAGTAAAAGATCATTTTGAAGGAAGATTGGAATTTAAACTCGTTGTTGGTGGGCTGAGGCCAGGAGGAGGAGACGAATGGAATGATAATTTCAAGGACTTCTTAAAACATCATTGGGAGGAAGTAAATACAAGATCAGGAGTGTCATTTTCATATGATATATTTAATAAAGAAGATTTCCTATACGATACCGAACCTTCTTGTAGGGCTACTGTGATTGCAAGAGACATGAACCAAAGTATAGTATTAGATTTTTTTTATGCCACTCAGAAAGGGTTTTATTTTGAAAATAAAGACCCAAAAGATGTCAATTTTTACAAAAGCATATGCCACGATTTAAAGGTAGATTTTGAGGATTTTAAGGCTAGATTTCAATCGGATAAATATAAGAATTTGACAGTGCAAGATTTTCAGTATGCCTCTCAAATTGGGGTTAGATCTTTCCCAACTGTCATGCTTAATAAGAATGGGATGTTGATAAAAGTGGCAAATGGATTTGCTACAAGTGCTGCAATGATTGCCAAAATCGAGCAGTTAATTGTAGAATGATTTCTTAAACCCGGATTATGCGATAGGGCTTCGTTATGAGGGTTGAAAGAGCAACCTGCCAGCCGGTCAGGCTGGTAAAATATGAAGTTTTACTGCTTATAGCATCCTGTAGTCTACAGGATGGTGTAAGCAGTAAACTTAGTGAAACGATATATTTTGCAGCTATTTCAAGCCGCAATACCTGCCCGCCTTACAAGACTTTGGCAGGCGGGGATTGTCTATCGCATAATCTGGGTTAAATGTTAATCAACTCTTTTTCTCAGTATTTCATAAATGACGGCAACTGTTATTATTGAGCCGCCTATCCAAACTTGAATAGATGGATATTCGTGTAAAAATATCATTCCTAAGCTAATGGCAAATAACGGTTGAAAGCTCGTAAGTATGCTTGCCTTTGTGGCAGAAAAGTATTTGAAGCTCTCTACTAACAATCCATGCCCAATTATTGTAGGGAGGATACCAAGACCAATCAAAGGCCATATATTTGATTTGACAACTGCCACTTCATGGTGATTTGCAAAAGGGATAAGTAAAATAGCAACAATCACAACTTGGTAAAACATAATAGAAATACTGTTATATTTAAGTCTAAGATTTTTTGAATAAATATTCCGCACAGCATAAGCGGTGGCAGATAATAGGCCAAATAATACACCTAAAAATACATCATTTTCTAAAGACATTTCAGGTGATATAATGTAGATACCCATCATCAATGCCAATGCTATAATTAGATGGATAGGGTCTAGATTTTTCTTCAATAATATGGGCTCTAATAGGGCAGTAAATATTGGAAATGTAAATATTGATATAGCTGCAATTGCAACACTTGAATATTTAATAGAATAGAAAAAACTCACCCAATGGACACACATCAAAACACCAGAAAGTAACACATATTTGTCCTTATATGGGAATCTTGGAATCTTTTTACCCTTAATAGTCAGGATGATAAAAAGTATTAAACTTGCTATTAGGCATCTGGCAAATGTAATGAATGCTGGATAAAGTGACATGTACTTGGCAAATATACCTGCGGTGGCAATAAATATTGATGAGATGTTGATTATAACCAACCCAATATTTTCATTGTTTTGTTTCACTTTATTGTTAGAATTTATGTTTGTTTTCCAATTTATAACTTAATAGTATTAGCAGCAAATATCTTATCAAGTAATGACATTTTTCTTAAATAAAAGACCTCCTATTAAACCTACTAAAAATCCTCCAATATGCGCCCACCAAGCTACCCCGCTTTCGCTTATTCCAGTGATACTCGATAAATTGCTAAACCCAGAAAACAACTGTTGACCAAACCAAAATGCAAGAAACACCCAAGCCGAAATATAAAAATTTCTAAACAGAAAGATGACTAATATCTTAATCTGACTTTTTGGAAACATCACTAAATAAGCACCCATGACTGCAGAGATAGCACCACTCGCCCCTAGTGAAGGTATATAGCCTGAACACAAAACAACACCCTCACCAATACAATTTGGGCCGGTATTAGTACAAGGAATACAACAATTAGATATGTCTGCGGTACCACCATCTAGGTATATATGAGCTAAGGTGGCCACTATGCCTCCAAGTAAATAAAATAATAGAAATTTAAAACTTCCGATGGTAGCTTCAATATTATCAGCAAATATCCATAGAAATAGCATATTGCCAATTAAATGCATCGCTCCTCCATGTAAGAAAATGGAGGTGATCAAAGTATGAAGGTTGTTACCATTTATTATTACCTGTGGTATGGCACTATATTCACAAACCAAATTACCAGGGATTAACATTTGTATCCCAAATATTAGGATGTTTATTGTCAAAAACGAATAACTAATTATAGGCTTAAACCCACCTTTGACTTGAGTATCCCCAATGGGAAAAATCATGTAGCATCCATGTTATCTTCCAATGTGTCAGATGAAGATTCATCAAGGTCAAACACTTCTTTTTCTTCTGCCTCATCGATTTCTATTTTGAGATTGTCAATAATAAAATCTTGACGTTGAGGTGTGTTTTTGCCCATAAAATATGATAATACATCTTCGATGTTGGTCCTTTCACCTAGCAGTACTGGATCTAATCTAATGTTTTCTGATATGAAATCTTCAAATTCATTTGGACTTATTTCACCCAATCCTTTAAACCGTGTGATTTCTGCCTTTCCTCGAAGCTTTCTAATTGCATCTTTTTTCTCTTGCTCACTGTAGCAGTAATAAGTCACTTTTTTATCTCGTACTCTAAATAGTGGCGTATCAAGGATATATAAATGGCCTGATTTTACAACATCTGGAAAAAACTGTAGGAAAAAAGTTAGTAGCAATAACCTGATGTGCATTCCATCCACGTCAGCATCTGTGGCAATGACTACTCGGTTGTATCTAAGGTTTTCAATGCCATCTTCGATATCTAAGGCATGCTGTAATAGATTAAATTCTTCGTTTTGATATACAACTTTTTTAGTCATTCCATAGCAATTCAGAGGCTTGCCCCTAAGACTAAATACTGCTTGAGATTCGACACTCCTTGCTTTAGTTATAGATCCACTTGCTGAATCTCCCTCTGTAATAAATATAGTAGAAGCAAGTTTTTCTTCATCAGTTACTTTCTTATTTGTATCATTAAAATGGTGCCTACAGTCCCTTAGTTTTTTATTATGTAAAGCAGCCTTTTTTGCTCTCTGATTTGCTAGTTTTTTTATTCCAGATATCTCTTTCCGCTCTCTCTCGCTTTGTTGTATTTTACGAAGCAGTTCGTCAGCGACATCTTTGTTTTTATGAAGAAAATTATCTAAATTTTGCTTGATAAAATCGACAATAAAGCTTCTAACCGAAGGGCCCTCTGGTCCCATATTTTGTGAACCTAATTTTGTTTTTGTTTGAGATTCAAAGACTGGCTCCTCTACTTTCACTGCAATAGCTCCTATAATTGACGCTTGTACATCTCTGGTATCAAAACTCTTATTGTAAAACTCTCTTACTGTTTTTACTATTGCTTCTCTAAATGCTTGCAAGTGTGTGCCTCCTTGTGTCGTATGTTGTCCATTTACAAAAGAGTAATATTCCTCTCCATAAGATGCAGCATGAGTAATGGCAATTTCTATATCTTCTCCTTTCAAATGAATTATCGGATACCTGTTCTTTTCAACATCAGTTTTTCGCTCCAGTAAGTCAAGAAGTCCATTTTTTGATACTATTGTTTTATTATTATAGTTTAATTTTAGTCCAGCATTTAGATATGCATAATTCCAAAGTTGATTTTCTACATATTCGTGTCGAAATTTGTAGTTTTTAAAGATGTTTTCATCTGGTTTAAAACTTATAAATGTCCCATTGGTTTCGCTGGTTTTTGTCAATTTATCATCTGCTACAAGTTCTCCAATAGAAAACTCAGCTGACTTCATATCTCCTTCTCTAAAAGCAGAGACTCTAAAGTAAGAGCTCAGTGCATTGACTGCTTTAGTACCAACACCATTCAGTCCAACCGATTTCTTAAATGCCTTTGAGTCATATTTACCCCCAGTATTCATTTTTGACACAACATCTACTACTTTCCCTAATGGTATCCCTCTACCAAAATCTCTTACTTCGACCACTCCTTCAATTATGCGAATATCTATTTGCTTACCATGACCCATGACAAACTCATCTATACAGTTATCGATCACTTCTTTTAGTAAAATGTATATACCATCATCATGAGACGATCCATCACCTAACTTACCAATATACATACCCGGTCTTAATCGGATATGTTCTTTCCAATCTAAAGTACGTATGTTGTCTTCGCTATATATTACTTCACTCATTTATGTATAGTTAGATTTATGTATATCTATCAAAAGGTAAAAATAATCAATTTTATATATAGTACGAAATTTTGTAATGTGTGATATTTATTTTAATCTAATACCCATGTCTTTAGAGCTTATTTTTAGTTTATAATCTGATTTATTAATTGTTTTTCACGAATCACTATCTCTTTTTATATCTTCGTTTGATGTTAGAAAAGCAAAGGATATTAGGGAGGTTTGTGGGACAAGAGAGGGGCCCAATGTTATTGCTATTTGGAGCCATGCATGGTAACGAACCAGCAGGAGTAGAAGCTATTAAGATGTTGTTTAGGGAACTGGCTCTGGAGCCACACCATAATCCAAACTTTACTGTCAGGGGCTCAGTACTCGGCCTTATAGGAAATGCAAGAGCCTATGACAAAAAAGTAAGGTTCATCAATAAAGACTTAAACAGAAGTTGGACGGATGAAAATGTCAACATTGCTTTAAACGGCCGAGAAAGTGATTTAACAGAAGAGCAATTAGAAATCCGTGAAAGTATTGATTTGATCAAACAACACGTTGAAAAATATAGTCCAACTGAGATAATCATGTTGGACTTACATACTACATCATCAAAAGGTGGTATTTTTACTATTACATCTGAAGATGAAAAGTCCTTGGATCTGGGCAAGAACCTTCACGCTCCTGTTGTTACGGGAATATTAAAAGGATTAAAAGGAACAACAATCCATTTTTTTAGAGGCGAAAACATGGGCCTAAAGACCACAGCACTTTCTTTTGAATCTGGGCACCATGATGATATACTATCTCCAGGCAGAGCATATGCTGCAATTGTTAATTGTCTAAAAAGTATTGGTTGTGTAAGACCACAAGATGTAGAAAATAGACATGATAAAATATTAATGGAATTTTCAAAAAATCTTCCTAAAGTCAATGATTTAATGTATAAATATTCCATCCCAGAAGGTGCTAAGTTTGAAATGCTTCCTGGTTTTATAAGTTTTGACAAGATCAAAAAAGGTCAGCTTATTGCGCTTACTAATAACGAAGAAGTTAGATCATTAGAAAACGGAAGGATATTAATGCCGCTCTACCAAACTCAAGGAGAAGAGGGTTTTTTTATTATCAGAAGCATTGACTCAGAATAGTTTCTATTGCTGTTTAATTTTAATACTTTTGCACTTTAGTTCATTTGCAAACCTGTATAACTTATGAAGTTTATATCCGAAGAAATAATAGAAGCAACAATTGACAAATTTGAATTAGATGAGAATGCATTCTTTGATTTTAGAGAAAAGCTCATTAATACGCAACTAGCTATTTCTTCAGTATTGACAGAAGAAAACCTAGATGTGCTGGAAGATGATGAATATGACCTCTTATGGTTTATGGTTACAGTTATATATGGATCCATCATCTCTCTAAATGACGATTTACCCTTAATAGCACCAAAGGCATACGAATCAGCTGAAGAAACAAATTGGAACACTTGGAATCATTCAAAAGGTAAAAATTTTAGAGACAAACTCAATGACTTTTTCGAAGGTTTCGAACAAGAAGACCTTTTAGCTTTTATAGAAGATAGTTTAGAGCCCGATGAGGATGTGGATATTTCACCAACTGGGAGAGAAGTTATTTTTATTACTTGTAAATCCATTGTGGATTCATTTGAGTTGGCATTAAAGTAACTGAATAAAATTATTAGTATTTAAAGTTTGAAATTTGACCATAAGCTATGCAATGACTAATAAAAATAAAGTGCTTATTCGTTTATTAGCTTTAGGATAGTTTATGTCTTTTGTTGTTTCTAATCTTTAGTAAAATTATCAACCTCATAAAAAAACCCATGCTATATGTAGCATAGGTGTTTTTTATAATTCAGGTAACAATATTTTATCTTTAATACATCAAACAGAAAAACTCTCTCCACATCCGCAAGTCCGTTCAGCATTGGGGTTGTTAAAGTAAAAGCCTTTTCCATCCAATCCACCTGAAAATTCAAGCGTTGTATTGCATAGGTATAAGAAACTCTTAAGGTCTGTTACCACAGTTACTCCATTGTCATTAAATACCTGATCATTGGGCTTGTTTTCATTGTCGAAATCCATACTATATGATAATCCCGAACAACCTCCACTCGTGACAGAGACTCTGACAAAATACTCCTCTAAATTCAACTTGTTTTGTTGAAAAAGTTCTGTTATCTTTTCTTTTGCACTTTCAGCTACAAATAGCATAATTAATATATTAGGCTTCTACAACACTAGTAGCAGTCACAGGGTTTTTAGATTTGTAATCCTTAATTGCACCTTTTATTGCGTCTTCTGCTAATACCGAACAGTGTATTTTTACAGGAGGTAAAGCTAACTCTTCAACTATTGTCATATTGTCAATTGCCAAAGCTTCATTTAAGCTCTTGCCTTTAAGCCATTCTGTTGCTAATGAAGAAGAAGCAATCGCTGAACCACAACCAAAAGTTTTAAATTTTGCATCTGTAATCATACCTGATGCTTCGTCTACCTCTATTTGTAATCTCATTACGTCTCCACATTCAGGAGCTCCAACTAGACCAGTTCCTACGTTTTTCTTAGACTTGTCTAAGGTTCCTACATTTTTAGGATTTGTAAAATGTTCTAATACTTTTTCTGAGTATGCCATTGTGTTTGTCTTTTATATTTTAACAACCTATTATGTTGCAAAGTTTCTTTTTAATATCTTTTTTATGAAATCACCTTTTAATGCTCTGTCCATATTACGGAGTCAAGATCTATTCCTTCTTGATACATTTCCCAAATTGGACTTAAATCTCTCATGTGATTTACTCCTTTTGTTAACATTTCTATCGCATCATCTACGTCTTGATCTGTTGTAAATCTACCAAGACTAAACCTTATAGATGAGTGAGCAAGATCATCGCCTAAGCCTAATGCTATTAATACATAAGAAGGTTCTAATGAGGCTGAAGTACATGCTGATCCTGATGAAACTGCAATATTTTGGTTAAAAGTCATCATTAACCCTTCACCTTCTACATGCTTAAAAGAAATATTTGTTACATGAGGCATTCTATGCTCAGTATTTCCATTTATATATGTTTCCTCGATAGTGCATAAAGTAGATTCTAATCTATCTCTTAATTTACTCAATCTAGCGGAATCTTCTGCCATTTCATTTTTTGCGATTTCAGCAGCTTTACCAAACCCTACAATACCAGGCACATTTAGCGTACCTGATCTCATACCTCTTTCGTGGCCACCACCATCTAATTGAGCAGTTACTTTTACTCTTGGATTCTTTCTAGATACATATAATGCACCAACGCCTTTTGGTCCATACATTTTATGTGCTGTAAAAGCTAGTAAATGAATGCCAATTTCTTTTGGGTCAACAGGTATCTTTCCTACTGCCTGGGTAGCGTCACTCATAAAAAGTACGCCATGTTTTTTACATAAATCACCAATTTCTTTCATTGGTTGTATTACACCAGTTTCATTATTGGCCCACATCACTGAAATCAAAATTGTTTTGTCAGTGATTGCGGCTTCTAACTTCTTGAGATCTACAAGACCATCTGATTCTACATCTAAGTACGTTACTACTCCACCTTGTTTTTCGATTTTTTGACAAGAGTCAAGTACTGCTTTATGCTCAGTAGTTAGCGTTATGATATGATTTCCTTTACCGGCATACATTTCATATACACCTTTAAGTGCTAAATTATCTGATTCTGTAGCTCCAGAAGTAAATATTATTTCTTTCGGATCTACATTTATCAAGTCAGCTACTTGTTCTCTGGCATAATCTACTCCCTCTTCTGCTTTCCACCCAAAAGGATGATTACGACTTGCAGCATTGCCAGGGTTTTCGTAAAAATATGGTATCATTGTATCTACTACTCTTGGATCTGTAGGTGTAGTAGCATTATTGTCTAGATAGATGAGTCTATTTTTGTCCATGTTGATAAATTCCTATTAATTTGAGTGTGCAAAGATAACATTCCTCTGGCTAAATAGTTTGGTATATACACCCTTATTTAGATTATATCTAGTTATTACCACTTAATGATCAACCATGCAGTAAGCTCTCCAACGCCACGATAAGTTTTAATATGCTAATAAATCATTGAATGTCAAATTTAAACACTTACTGATTTTATCTATATATACCTTATCACTGGCTTTAATATTTTTCAATATTCTATCTATATTTTTTAGAAAACCGTCATTCATAGCTATTTTAGTACTAGACATAATTAATTATGCTAGAATGTTAAGGCTAGCGGTATCCTTGTCAAAAGCTTAACACTTTGAGTTAAAGTTTAATTAATTGCAATTCTCCAGACCTATCTCGTGCATACATTTTAATGGTTTCAATCGTCCCTAAATTGTATCTTAATTTATACGACATCAAAAAGCAACAGCTTATGAAACATTTTTTAATTTTTCTTTCCTTAGGTTTAATAGTGGGTACTAACTCTTGTAATACTATTGATGATGAGGTCTATGAGATGGTAGGTGTCTATGTTGGTAATGTAGTTGGTGAGACTGGACCTTTTAATTTGACAATATCAGCGGATGGGAATGACAATATTACCATTGAAGCTCCTTTTGATGCTGAATATTGGGACGTAGTCAGAGCAGATATTGCTAAGGGGGATCATCTTGTAAAAGACATTAATATTAGAAGACAAAGTTTGGATGGAGGAGTCGCAATATGGGGTGGTGGTTTTTATAATAATGGTACTATACAATTGGACTATCAGATGAAGTTTGGCAATGAAATATACAGTTTTCGAATAGTGGCAACTAAATAGAAATGGGTGACTCAATGGATCGGTATATTTTTTATTGATACTTTTTTTCTTTCGACGAGTCACCCTATTTTTTAGCAAAATCACTTTATAACTATAGAATCTATAATATAGGTTTCATTTAGAAGGTTAAAATATCTATTAAGATGTTTAATATCATACTTACCACCTATTCCATTTAGCAGAATATTTTTTTCCATTATATCTTTAGAATAAGTCCTTCTATCATCCATAGTAACAATAGTCTTATCTTTATATGGATAGTTAATCTTAGATAAGATTAATGTTTCAAATGGAAGTCCCCAATCCATGCCAAGCAGACTAGTGTTTGTATTTTTTTGTAAAATGGCTGTTTTGGGGTTTTCCAATTTTGATATTATTTCATTGATATATTCTATTCTATTTGTAAAATAATTTGATGTAAACATTATCCGCATAAAAGCAATGACAATTATTATTGATAATGAGGTAATGATAAATTTTAGGTTCACACTGTTGTAAATATCCTCGACGAATACTATTCCAATAAAAAATGACACTAAATACATAGATGCCTCTGCGTAATATAAAGCAACTTCTTCTGGATTTGATAATACAAACAAATTGAGAACCAAGAGTGTACTGCTAACAAACAATAATGCTTTTAGTATTTTTTTTTGAAAGAGCAGAAAAGGAACGGTGATTGCAATGCTGATCGTAATTAATAAAAACTCTGAAAAAGCCCAATTGGTTAATTGGATAAAAGAAGGTAAAGTATATATGCTAAATCCAAAGGTGTCAAAATTTTGATTCAATCCCTCCATTTTCATTTGATCATACCAATTAGGAAAGATAACTTTTTTAATAAAATACAATAATGACACAAGCATTGCAGGATATAGGCTGTAATATTTTTTATCTGCTAGGAATAAATAGATAGATATAAAACCTATTGCCAGCAAAGATTGTGGATGTGAGAAGAAAGCTAAGACAGTAAAACATGTAATTAAAGTAAGTGATAAATTTATAGAGTGATTTTTACTTTTTAATACACCATATATAATCGCTACAAAGAATAAAGCAGGTAATAGTTCGGATACATTCCAGAAGAAAGTTTGATTTATAACTAAGAAGTATGTTATTACACCAAGTATTAGTGGTTTAATTGAGTTAAACCTTGAAAGAATGAAAAGAAAACCTAACTTAAAGATGATATGACTTAGCGAATAAATTATTAATAAGTATTCAAGAGGGAGATTTAATTGTATAGATATCCATAATGGAATTCTAACTATGGCGATAGGCCATCTACCTGCCATAATACCAACTTCATTAGTATTAATGCTATAGATTATATGAAGGGCATTGTCAAGGAATACAATTCTTTCACTGGTAAAGTATATACTTAAGATAAGTAAAACACTAGCAGCTATTAATAACAGTATATTAAGATTTCGATCCATTGTAATCAAACATAAGCCTTAATTGATAGAATATTATATAATGATAAATAAATATATAAAAACTATTGCTAATTAATAAAATTTATATATGTTTGTGTGCGGTTGATATGTTAAGGACCACATAATAATATATGATATTATTGTATAATGTGTTAATTACTTTATTTACGGTATTACGCAAATGTTAATTAAAATTACCTTTGCGTTGTTAATAGACCAGACCAGAGAATGAATTTGCTCAATTTAAGAACCAACTCAATCCTTTCTTAGTAAGTAAATTCCTTCATAATGTATTTTTGTGGTTTTATATAGATAAAACTACTTGTATTGATTCATTACAATCATCAGTAATATGATGTTTGTCTTGAACTCTTTTAGTTTACGGAATTAATTTTTTTTAATAATATTTTTAAATCAAAACTCAATCTCATGATGAACACAAATTTTGCTCAAATTTTGGTGAGTAATCTAAAGATGAGTTCGACAAAATTTAAAGTCGGATTTCTTTCTTTAATTTTCACCTTTGTGTTTTTGGGTATGGGAACAACTTCTCATGCTCAAAGTTTAAGTACAAGTGACGTCAAAATAGATCAAACTGTTTTAGACGCTTACTCATTCAAAAAGGACAGAGGTTTTGTTATTACTACATTAAGTGCTGCAAGAATTGATAATTCTCTTGCATCTTCTGATGAAGTATACACAAACCTTAGAAACAGCTTTATTTCAAGCATTATTACGAACTTAGAGAGTTCTAATTTAATTGATGTAAGACAAGCTGTGACTACTGCTTACTATGCAACTTTCCATTCTTCAAAAGCATTTAAAAGTGCAGATGGAAAATTGATTGCCGCGGTTAAGGATGTTTCATCTTTAATCAACTAAATTATTTTATTTTATAATCAAAACTCAATTTCATGAAATTAATTTATTCACAAATTAAATATATGGCTTGTCTATTCCTTTTAGTAGGATATGGACAATCTGTATTTGCACAATGTCCTGTAGGCCAGACTGAAGTTACAGTTACCTACACTGAGGTGTCTTTCGGCAACGAAAACGCTTGGATATTGTGGGATGCAACTGCTGGTGCAGAAGTTAACACCACTACATGTTTTTTAACTGCTTCAGATCCAGGCGCAGCCGGATCTACAGACGTAAAGACACTATGTGTTGTTGATGGTAATACCATCGAGTTGTACGCTTTCGAATCATTTGGCGATGGTTGGAATGGTTCACAAGTTGGTGTTGCTCTGTCTGAAGACGGATCAGTTAACGGCTGTGACCAAGCTAGTTCTGTTGTAATACCTTCCCAAGTGCCAGCTGCTGACGGTAATGGTAACATTACATCATGTAACATTATTTCTCCACTTGCATCTACAACTGGATATGTTCCGATTAGTGGACCGAATAGTGGACTTAACCTTGTAGGAACATTTACTACTCAATGTTTGATGTGCTTGACTTGTCCTGCAGACATCGTAGTTGGTAATGATCCAGGTGTATGTGGTGCTTTTGTTAATGTACCTCTACCTACAGTTGCTCCAGGATGTACTCTTGGTGGTGTTGTTTCAGGTTGTTCTACAGTAAATGGACCAACAGTTAACCTAAACTTTAATGCGACTGGCCTTATTACTACGCCTTTCTCAATCCCAGGTGTATCTGCTATCCCTGCTTCTGTTACATGTGTAACACAAGTATGTATGACAATCACTATGATTGCTGATATTGGTGGAGTAGGTTTCGAACAAACTAACATCTTAGGTGAAAACGGATCTATCATTGGCCAAAATGGTAATTCTCCTGGTGACTGTTCTACTACTGGTGGTGTAGCTGTGATCTGTGTACCTGTTGCATCTTGGAATACATGGGCTGCAGACGGAACAGTTAATCTATCTATCGTTACAGACGCGGATATTGATAATATTTGTGTTGCTTCAACGATTCAAGCATCTGTTGAATTATGTACAACATGTACTAACTTTAGCAATGATCAAAATGCTAATGAAAGTGCATCGGGTAACTACCCTCTAGGAACTACAACTGTAACATACAATACGACTATTAATGGACAACCAAGTTCATGTTCTGTAGATGTAACAGTAAATGATACAGAAGCTCCTGTACTTACTTGCCCTCAAAGTACTACGGTATCTTTAGATGCTGGAGAGTGTTCAACTGTATATTACTATAATGTAACAGTTACAGATAACTGTTCAGGAAATACTTTAGATGTTCCTGGTACTTTCGGAGATCTTCAAAATTGCCCAGGTTCTGGTAGTTCACTTTCTTGTGGATTTGGTAGAACTGGTCAAATTCAAGAGTTAGACCTTGCAGGATTACCTGCTGGTGCTCTAGTTACTGAAGGATGTTTTATCTTTGATAATACATCATGGGGTAATACTCAAGCAACAGTTAATTTTTATATTTCTACTCCTGGTTTAGCTATACCTCCTTGTTATAAGACTGCTACTCCTGTAGGAACTACTGGTTTAGTAACTTTACCAGCTGCAAGTGGTGGAACAGCAGTATGCGTTCCTTTATTAGCATCTTTTGGTGTTGATCCAGCGGCTGATGGACTTTATATGGAAGTTGAGACTATCGGTGGTGGTGTTGCTTTCAACGGTGCATCTTGTAACGGTGTATTTGCTGATGGTACTAATACTTACCTATGTTCTGATGGATGTGGTGATGGTACATTTGCTTCTTTCGGATTTACTAACATTGATGCATTTTTCGCATTCAAAGCTATGGTACCTGTTGTACCTTCACCAAATCCTGGAGCTGGACAGAATGAATATGCATCAGGTGATGAAATTCCTTTTGGAACTCAAGCTTGTTTCAAGTTTGATGCAGTGGATGGAGCTGGTAACACTGCACAATGTGCTTGGTGTGTATCAGTTAATGAGTTTCCAGAAGCTAAGCAAACTAAGACTTTAGCTTGTAATGATTTAGTTAATATTTCAGTAGATCAATCTTGTTCTGCTTTAATTACAGCTGATCTTATATTAGAAGGTGGTCCATACGGATGTTATGAGACTTACAATGTTACTGTTAAAGGTATTGGTGCTGCTGCGGTAGGTAACGGTACTAAAGCTGTTAATATTAATGCTAGTGCAATTCCTGCATTTGTTGCTAACGGAATGGCTGGTACTTATGAAGTAAGTATCTCTGATCCAGGTAATAACAACAACTCTTGTTGGGGATATATTATGTTAGAAGATAAGTTAGCTCCTACAATTACTTGTGAGAACGTAACTATCTCTTGTATTTCTTCTTCATTACCTGCTAACCCAGTTACAGGTACCGTAGTTGCTGCAAATAATGCTCCTGGAACACAATGGGCAGATGGAACAACAGGTAATGTTGGTAACCCAACTATAGCTGTTGCTACTCCAGCTGGAGCTAAGATTACTGATGTTAATTTATCAGTTTCTCTAGATCATTCATGGTCTTCTGACTTAACAGTTACACTTACAAGTCCAGAAGGAGTTTCAGTTGTAATTGCTGATGGTACTTGTGGAGCTAATGATAACTGGAATGCAACATTTGATTCTGATGCTCCTGGTGCTATCGCTTGTGCAACTTGTGCAAATGGTGGAACAGCTGAAAACTGTAACGTACCTGCATTAAATCTTACTTGTGCTACTATTTCTGGTACAGTTAAGCCTGTAGGAGACTTAAGTGTTTTCAACGGTGCTAAAGCTACAGGAAATTGGACATTAAGTATTGTTGATCTTTTCGGTGGAGATGGTGGATGTTTACATAGCTTCTCTTTACAGGTAGGTTATATTGTTGGTGCTGCTACTCCTGCTGTTGCAATGGATAACTGTACTAATATTACACCAACTTATGCTGATGTAGTAAATAAATTAGATTGTACTTCAGGTATTGATAGAATTATAACAAGAACTTGGGCTGGTAAAGATGCTAAAGGTAATTTAGCTATACCATGTGTACAAACTATTACTGTTGAGTCTATTGAATTAGATGATGTTCCACTTCCAGCTCCTGTAGTTGAGTTGCCTTGTGGTTCTGACATTTCTCCTGCTGCTATTCAAGCGTTTTACGATAATCCTTTAACTAAGGATAATGGTTTGACAGCAATAGTTGAAAATAATGAAGGTACTCCTTGGGCTTATCCTCACTATTTTGCTGGTGTTCACCCACAAGTAATTCCTGATTCAGGATTATGTGGTGTATTTGCGGATTATAAAGATCACGTGATCAATGCATGTGGAGCTAACTGTCATGGTAACAAAAAAGTTATCAGAACTTGGACTCTACTTAACTGGTGTACTGGTGAATTTGATGAGTATATTCAAATCATAAAAGCTAAGGATCAAGATGCTCCTACATTTTTCGTAAGAGATACTATTGTAAGTACAAGACCTTGGGATTGTACTGCAGACTTTATGTTACCAGGTGTTTGGGAATTACATGATGCATGTGATATCGCACCTAAGTATTATGTAACTGGACCTGCAGGTGTTGTTGTAACACCTAAGGCTGGTGGCGGATTTTTCGCAACTGGAGCTCCTAAAGGAACTCACATTTTTACATATACTGCTTATGACTGTTGTGGTAATGAAAGATCTACTCCAGTACAAATTACTGTATTAGATAAAGTTGCACCAATCGTAACTACTAAGAGAGATATCGTTGTAAGTTTAACACCTGGAGGACCGGGAGCAGACGGATCAGCGAAATTATACTGTATTCCACATATTGACAATGGATCTTGGGACGTATGTACTCCAACTCATTGTGAAATTAGAAGAGCAGATGGTGCTCCTCAGTGTGGTAACAATGGAGATCTTCAAAATGGAGTTCCATATAATAATAACGTAACATTTAACAACACTACTGTTAGATTCCAAACTGGTAATCATCCAAATGATAACAGATTAGATACTGACGGTGGAGCATTTGTTAA
>JBBKVK010000074.1:0-26707 GCA_037968395.1 Saprospiraceae bacterium
GGGAGGCAAACTTTGGAGGCGCTATTTCAGCAGATAACTGCGATATAGATGTAGATCTTACATTTATTGCGGATGCACCACAACCAACATGTGGATTGACTAGTAGGACAAGGTATACATTGACAGCAACGGATGATTGTGGAAATTTTGTAACGAGATATGCATTTTTAATAATAGAGGACAATACTAAGCCTACATTAAATTTACCATCATCAATGATTGGTTCAGTGGAATGCAGTGATAATGTAGTTGCTGCAAGAAATACATGGTTTGCTTCAGCGAATGGAACAGACAATTGTAGCAATACAGTTACAGTGACATATGGATTAATTACAAGTACAGAAACCTGTGAAGTAAATAATACAATAATCACAGAAACCTACCTATTCAGTGCAACAGACGAATGTGGTAACATTAGTACAGGAACATCAAGTTTCAGGATAGAAGATACAACTGCACCTGTGATAACAGCACCTTCTGATATCACGTTGTCATGTGGAAACAATAATAATGATGCAATAGTAACGGCATGGCTTCAAAGCTATAGTGCTAGTGATATTTGTGGAAATTTTGCAGTGACTACTGACTTTGACACTATACCAACGACTTGTGTAATGCCATTAAATATGGTGACAGTCGAGTGGACAGTTACGGATGAATGTGGAAGAACATCAACGGATATAGCAACAATTACGGTAATAGATAATATCAAACCAGTAATAATGACACCACCATCAGATTTGACGGTAGAGTGTGATTCACCAACCCTTGCTGCTACAGTAAGTGCATGGGAGGCAAACTTTGGAGGCGCTATTTCAGCAGATAACTGCGATATAGATGTAGATCTTACATTTATTGCGGATGCACCTCAACCAACATGTGGATTGACTAGTGTGACAAGGTATACGTTAACAGCAACGGATGATTGTGGAAACTTTGTAACGAGATATGCATTTTTATACATTATCGATACTACCTCGCCTGCTTTAGTGACAATGGCTACAGATACATTAGTGGATTGTAATGGTTCAGGTAATACTGCTGATCTTGATAGTTGGTTGAATAATCATGGTGGGGCAAGTGCGACTGATGGGTGTTCAAATGGATTGACTTGGGAGTACGATCTTATTAGTCAGAATTCACTTTGTAGTTTAACAGGATCTGAGACTTATAGATTTATAGTATCGGATGAATGTGGGAACACTTCAAGTAGTGTTGCTTCATTTACAATCCAAGATACAACTTCACCTGTTATAACCATGCAAGCTTTAGATACAATGGTAGTTTGTGACGGTACTAATAATACTGCAGAATTATTAGATTGGTTAAATAATAATGGATTTGCTCAAGCAACAGAAGAATGTAGCAATATTACATGGACAAATGATTATGGTATTGTTGCTCCAGGAGCTTGTACGGGAACTGGTTTTGTTCTAGTAAACTTTACAGCAACTGATGATTGTGGAAATGCAGCTACAACTACTGCAACATTAACAATACTTGATACAATACCACCAGTTTGGACAATAAATCCAACACCTTTATTTGTTGAGTGTGAAGAAACTTTTGATCCATATTTCGAAATTAGTGCATGGTTAATTGCTTCAGGAAATGGAGTAGCAGAAGACAATTGTAGTTTAGTAACTTATACATTTGATTATGCAGGACTTATGCCTGTATGTGGACCAAACAGTGGTGCAGGTGTTGCTGCGGTTACATTCATTGCAACTGATGCATGCGGAAATTCATCAACAAGACAAGCTTTGTTAAGAGTTAGGGATACGACTCCACCAGAAATCACTTCACCAGCTATTGATACATTAGTAGAATGTGATGGGGCAGGAAACACAACTGATCTTGCATCATGGTTGGCGAATATTGCTGGAGCAACAGCAGATGATGTTTGTGGTGACTTTACTTGGGATACTCCTGTGTTAGTTAATACAATACCAGGTTGTGGAGGTACAGAAGCTTACGTTTATAGTTTCACTTCTACTGATGCATGTGGCAACACTTCTGCAGCAACGATAGCTACATTTACTATAGAAGATACTTCTTCACCAATGGTAACTACACAAGCTATTGATACAACAGTAATATGTAATGGAGCTGGTAATACAACAGACCTAGCATCATGGTTAGCAAATAATGGAGGAGCAATTGCATCTGATATATGTAGTGATTTTACTTGGACTTATGACCTAGTACAAGAGAATGATCTTTGTGACTTGACGGGTTCAGGTACTTATAGGTTTACTGTGACAGATGATTGTGGCAACACAGCAACGACAGAAGCAACTTATTTGATAATTGACACTGAAGCACCAACTCTTACAGCATTTGCTACAGACATCGTAGTAGTGTGTGATGGTAATCAAAATGTGACAGAATTATTAGATTGGTTAAATGATAATGGTGGAGCAACGGCTACAGACAATTGTAACACTATAGTATGGAGTAATAATTATGGACAATTAGCTCCAGGTGCTTGTCAAGGAACGGGAAGTGTAGAAGTAATATTTACTGCAACAGATGGATGTGGTAATATGACTATGGACACAGCGATATTAAGTATAATTGATACTATCGCTCCTACTTGGACGATAGAACCAACTGACCTTACTTTAGAATGTAGTGATGATCAAGATCCAATGAATTCAATAATGGCTTGGTTAGATGCTGCTGGTAATGGAGATGCATTTGATAGTTGTAGTGTGATTGTTTACAGCAATAACTTTACAGCATTAGACACTCTTTGTGAAGGTAATAGTACCACTGGTTCAGCTACGGTTACATTCAGAGCAACTGATGCTTGTGGTAACTTTACTGAAAGAACAGCGGAGGTATTGGTAGAAGATACTACACCTCCAGTGATAACATCACCAGCTAAAGACACGATTGTAGAATGTAATGGAGCAGGAAATCTGGCAGGTTTAGCGTCTTGGTTAGCAAACCATGGTGCTGCAACTTCAGCTGACCTATGTGGAGATATTGTATGGAATACTCCAATATTAATGAATACATTAGAAGGATGTGGTAGTACAGTAGAATATGTTTACATGTTTAATGCAGATGACCTTTGTGGTAATACAAGTGCTAATACAATAGCAAGTTTCATCATAGAAGATACCACATCACCTGTTATTGATCCTATGGCCATGAATATGACAGTAGAATGTGATGGAGGTGGTAACGATTCTGATTTAGACACTTGGTTGGCAAATGTTGCAAATGCAGCTGCTACTGATATTTGTTCAGATGAGCCATTAGTATGGGAATATGACTTAGTTACAGAAGAAGATTCTTGTGGAATTACTGGAATTCAAATATACAGATTTACAGTTTATGATAACTGTGGAAACAGTAGTACTTCAGAAGGAACATTCACAATTGAAGATACAACTCCTCCAGTAATTACAGGAGGTACAGATTATTCTGGAGAATGTGATCAAAGTAATGCTAATAACGATGCCGAACTATTGTCATGGTTAAATAACAATGCTGGAGCATCTGCAGATGACATGTGTGGTAACTTTGTATGGTCAAATAATTACGATTTTAACAACTTTGTTTCTGGTTGTAATGATAGTAGAAATATAGATGTGACATTTTACACTACAGATGAGTGTGGTAATATTGATTCTTTAACTCGTAACTTTAGTACTGGTGATAATACGCCACCAGTATTTACAAATTGTCCTAGGCCTCCAGTAGTAGTTGATGCTCCTCAAGGTTGGTGTAGCTCATATGTGAATTTCTCACTACCATTGGCAACTGATAATTGTGGTGTGCCAATCATTACACAAACAGATACTACTGGTTTGTCTACAGGTGATATATTCCCAGTAGGACTTACAGTATTAGAGTTTACAGCTACGGATTCATGTGGGAATTCTACCATTTGTGAGATGAAGGTAATCGTAAATGATTACCATACTCCACCAGTTATTGTTTGTCCTAAAGACACTGTGGTTGTAAATGATCCAAGTATGTGTGGAGCAATTGTGGATAATATTAGCCCTGTTGTGAACGATAACTGTCCTGATCATTTAGCAGTAACTTATACTGTTAAAAATAAGTTTGGAGTAGTTGTCTTACAAGGAATTGAAGATGCTAGCGGTGAAAAGATGCCAGGTGGTAAAAATACTGTCACTTACACGGTATATGATCAGCCAATAGTATTGATTACAGAAGTATTACAAGATGGAACCACTTCAGGAGTTGAAATTGGTAATTTTGGACCAGCAACGATGAATATATCTTGTGCTACATTGTCTAGAATTATTGGACTTGATACTGTCACTTATAATGTACCAAATGGTACAATAATAAATGTCGGAAATGTTTATACTTATGCATTTACTCCAGTGGCAAATGTTGGGGATAGAGCAACTTATATATTTAGTTTCTTGAAGCGAGAGATAGACAGAGTAACAATTAATAATGGTACTCTTGATGGGGAGGATATTATAAGAATTGATCCAGTGGATAACAATAATGATAGTGATTGGGCTGTAGTTAACCCATGTCATGTTGGTTCATTTGGAGCATACAATCCAGAGTTACCAGTATATACTGATAATGGAGCTATTACATCGTTACAATCGGAAGCTCCAAGTAGTGCTTCATGTAGCTTTAAGTTAGAAGTTTTAGATGTTGAGGCACCTGTTTGTGCAACTCAGGATACTATTTCAAATACAAATACAGCAATTGATATTATGGCTGGAGCTTGTATTACAAGTGATGTAGTAATTGGGGCAGGTACAGTAGGAGATGTTAATATTAGAGACCTTATGGTAACTATTGCAAATGCAGGTTCATTCTCTGCAATGCTTACTAGTCCATCAGGAACGTCGATTAATTTATTCGGTGGAATTTGCGACAATACAGCCGATATCAATGTTTCTTTAGATGACCAAGCGACATCAAGTATTTACAATGCAAGTTGTTCTCCTTTAGGTAATGGTTCGACTTACAAACCTGAAGAAGCATTCAAAATATTTGTTGGAGAACCTTCAGCAGGTACATGGACATTATCAGTTTATACTAACGGAATTGTAAATGGAACTATTGATTCTTGGACTTTAGATGTGATTAACAATATCCCATATACTCAGATGGACACTACCATAATGAATGATGAGGCACTTTGTGGCGCTGAATTTACATGGGTACATCCAGTATTTAGTGATAATTGTTGTGAAGGTACAATGACTGTTACTTATACATTTACAAATGCGGTTACTGGTGTGTATTACGAAACTACTGAAACAGTATTGTCATCAAGTGGATTTATTGACTTAGACGGCGTAGAAGTATCTAAATACTTTGAAGTAGGTACAATAGTTATATCCTATACACTAGTTGATAAAGCTGGAAATGAAGGCTACTGTGGATTTACTTTAATAGTAGAAGACACAGAAGAACCTATGTTCCCATCAGGATGTCAAAACTTGATTTTTGCTCTTGATGGCGGAGAATGTACTGCTGCTTTAACTTCTTTACCTCAAGTAACGGATAACTGTGCAATTGACACGATTACATTCTGTGATGAAAACGGAGCACCAGTAGATATTTATTCGATTCCGATTGGTAAGAATAAGATCACCATGAAGGTTACTGACATCTATGGTAATGTAGGTACTTGTACTTTTACTGTTGATGTTAAAGAATACATTCCTAATAGAAGTTCATTATCATGTAACAATAGTATTAACTTATCTCTTGGACCAGATTGTACTGCAACAGTAACAGCAGATATGATTTTAGAAGGGGATGATTACAGATGTTATGATAATTACTGTATTGTGATCAAAGATGCATTTGGTAATATTCATAGCAACATGTTTGATTTATCTGATGTCGGACAGCAATTTGAAGTATCTATTACAGATTGTTTGGGTACAGGTAATAGCTGTTGGGGATATGTAAATGTAGAGGAAAAATTATTCCCACAGATTATATGTCCTGCAGATACCGTATTGTTCTGTAATCAAGATCCTAATAAGAAAAATGCTCAAGGCAAATTATTGACTGGAGATTTGATTATAGAATCTTGTGAACCTAATTCATTTATTAGTTATCAAGATGATATCATAGACAATGGATTCTGTGCAGAACCAAGAGTAGAGATCATTAGAGTTTGGAGATTAGTTGACCAAACTGGTAATGTTGCAACGTGTAATCAACTAATTACAATTTTACCTTATAATGCAGCAGCAGTAGTCTTCCCAGATGACTTGATTAGAAGTAAATCTCTATCTTGTGCTGATGTGAATGCAGATGCATCGTTGACCTTACCGATAAATACAGGGATTCCAAACTTAAATGGTGATAAGATCTTTGGTGAAAACTATTGCGATATCAATCTTGGATACTGGGATGAAATATTGAAAGATGTAAATTGTCCGACAGGATATTCTATATTAAGACATTGGACTATTGAAAGTGAGTGTCTACCAATTATACCAAATGTAAACCCATTGGTGCACATACAAAGGATTAAGGTAGATGATAAGCATGCTCCAATAGTTTATCCTATTCAGGATGTAACTATTACTACGGATCCTTGGTCATGTACAGCATCTTATACTTTACCAGATGTGGTTCATGAAGATGATTGCAGTGGTTTTAAGGTTAAATGGAATGTAACTTATGGGCATGTAGTAAATGGTGTAGTACAAAATTTATTAAAAGGTACAACCATCGCTACAGCTAGAGTAACTGACGGATGTGGTAATTACGTAGTTAAGTCATTTAGAATAAATGTACTTGATAGGGTTGCTCCAGTAGCAATAGCTAAAAGAGATGTAGTAGTATCATTAACTTCTGGAGGACCACAAGGAGATGGTACAGCTAAGTTGTTTACAAACTCCTTTGACAATGGAAGTTTTGATAACTGTTCTAAAGTTTATTTAGAAATTAGAAGATCAGAAGGACCAGATTGCACAAACCTTGGTAACATTGATCATAACAATAACCTTACATATGACAACACTGGTCATCCAGACGATAGTCCTAATGATACAGATGGAGGTCAATTTGTGAAGTTCTGTTGTGAAGACATTAATGCTATCTCAGTAGATGCCAACGATGATGGAATTATAGATGAAAAAGATCTTGGATACGTACAAGTATTCATGAGAGTTTGGGATGATGGTAACATGAGCGGTATATTTGGAGATGTGGTCAATGGCCAACCAGATAATTATAATGAGACATGGACATTTGTGAAAGTAGAAGATAAACTTCCACCTATTATAGTTTGTCCTGACGATGCTACAATCTATTGTGATTGGGGTATAGATGTGAGTGAGGACTTTGGTTCTGGATTCCAGAATACCAACAAAGCTAAGTTTGATAAAACAGGTAAGGCAGAGGCTTATGGATCTTGTGGAATTGTTGATGTTTACTTTAATGATAATGTAAATGTTAATGACTGTGGAGTTGGCTTTATTATTAGACAATTCCAAGCTACAACGACAACTAAGACAGGACCTAAAGTAGTGACTTGTCAACAGAGAATTACTGTATTAGAAAGACCTTCACAATTTAATGTGACGGCGCCTAATCCTAATCCTTTGCCAATTGGATGTACACTTACTCAAGCAGACCTTGATAAGAGAAAGCCAATAATTACGGCTGGACCATGTGATCTCATCGGTGAAAACATTAAAGTAGATACTTTCTTGTTTGAAGGTGGTGTTTGTAAAAAATGGGTAGCTGAATACAATTATGTCAATTGGTGTACAGGAGCAGAAGCTGGTCCATATTATGCATACTTCGTTTATGAAGATACAGAAGCACCGGTGATTACTAATTGTAAAGATGGTATGCAAGCAGTAGATGGTAATTGTGAAGCAGTATTAACACTGACAAACAGTGCTACCGATGGCGGTGGATGTACAGATCAAGGATGGTTAAAATGGCAATTATTTGTCGACACTTGGGGTGATGGTACAGTAGGACACTTTGCGAGTAGTTTTGTCAATGCTAATACTTACAAAAACTGGAAAGCAGTATTTGGTAACGATCCATTACTTCCTGCTGGGCATACTTATAATGATGTAGTTTGGGTTAAATACATTGCTCCAACTATGGCTAACGGTACAGATGCAGTCAATATCAGTATTGATAAAGAAGTATTGAGTGGTTCGATGAGTAACCATAAAGTACATTGGAAAGTAACCGATGGATGTCATAACCATACAAGTTGTAGTCAAAACATAATGGTTGTAGATAAAAAAGCACCTACACCTTACTGTATCAATTTAAGTACAGCACTGATGGAAAATGGTACAGTAGAGTTATGGGCGAGAGACTTTGACAAAGGATCATTCGATAATTGTACACCTAAAGAGAACTTGTTGTTTACATTCTCAAAAGAAAGGGGAGCATTCCAAGACACTATTATTAAAGTGGGTAACAAAGATTATGTTGTAAATAAAAATACACCACAATTCTTTGATGCAACTGGATTTGTAGACTTCAATGGAGATGGCTCTACATATCCTAGAGCTAAGAGTGGTACGCTGACAAAGTATAATGATGGTATAATCCAAAAATGGGTACCTGCAAGCTTATCTTCTTCGATGTTATTTAACTGTGACGATTTCATTTCTCAAGGACCAAATGGATACTCAATACAAATGAGTGTTTGGGATCTTAAACTTAATACAGATTTCTGCACAGTCAATCTTACACTTGTCGACAACAACAATAGTTGTGATCCTAATGGAAGTAGAATAGCAGGAGAGATCAAAACTGAGGCTGGTGAATTACTTACCAACGTTACTGTGACACTTGAGGGCAATATCAATGATTTGACAAGAATACAAACTGTAGATGGTCGGTATGAATTTAATTACTTACCAAAAGGTGTTAATTACGAAATCTCAGCAGAGAAAGACGTGGATTATATGAATGGTGTAAGTACACTTGATTTAGTGTTGATTCAAAGACATATTCTAGGATTACAAGAGTTGACTACAGGTTACAAACTTGTCGCAGCAGATGTCAACAATGATAAGATGATCAGAGCTAGTGACCTTGTAGAATTGAGAAAACTTATCCTTGGAGTAATCAGTGACTTACCAAACAATACAAGTTGGAAAGTATTGGATGCTTCAGGCTACATTGAGTTAGTAACGCCTTTATTGTATGGTGAATCAGTCTATGTGGATGATTTACAAATAGAGAAGATGGCTGAAGACTTTACAGCTGTAAAAGTTGGTGATGTGAATGGTAATGCAAAAGCTAACCTTAGAAGTATTTCTATAGAGCCTAGAAGTTACCAGACTATATATTTCAATACAGATGATAAATTTGTCAGCAAAGGTGAAGTGGTAAGAGTGCAAATCAAGTCAAACGACTTTAATGATGTATTTGGATACCAATTTTCAGCAAATACCAATGGATTAGAATTTATAGAGGTAATAGGTGGAGCAATCGAAATGACAGCTAACAACGTTGCAACTCCTTCTATAGGTACAATGACTACCAGTTGGAATAGTGATAAACCAACTTCAGTTACTAAAGATCAAGTGCTTTATACATTTGTATTCAAAGCATTAGAAAATGGTAATTTGAGTGAAATGTTGAGTATCAATAGTAGAGTTACTAAAGCAGAAAGTTATACGATGGATGCCAATAGTAACAATGCTTTATATGATATCAAAGTAGGAGAAGTGGCATTGACATTTAGAACAGAGCAAAACACTATGATCTCAAATATGCTTTACCAAAACGAACCTAACCCGTATAAGGGAATGACTAATGTAAGGTTTGAGTTGACTAAAGCATCAGATGCTACTTTCACTTTATACGATGTGACAGGTAAGTTACTTGCTCAGAAAGAAGTAGAAGGTATCAAAGGTTTAAATACCATTGAATTTAACAGCAATGAGATCAATGCTAGCGGTATTGTATACTACAAAATCGAAGCAGGCGACTTTACGGATACTAAAAAAATGCTAATTATGGAGTAACTTTTGTTAGGTCTAATTTTAGACCATATATTGGAGTAATTTAAAGACGAGTAGAGATTAATTTCTCTGCTCGTTTTTTTGATTTCAATAAATTTTGTGACATGGACTAACTATACCATCGCTGGTATAAACCTCGAATACCACTGAGTAAATGAAAAAAAATCAAAGGTTTGATAAAATAACGAGCAAGGAAAGCTATTTTAGCAGGTACAAAAGTTACAATCATGAAAAAGACCATTCTTGTACTACCGATAATCTTCCTTATTGTGTTAGTATGTAGTTGCAGCAAGCAAAAAGAAGGTGAATCTAATTGCCCTAAATCTAGTTATTTTGATTATTCCAATATGGAGGATCAATTCACAGGAGGCATTAAAATGATTCCAATTTCTACTCCAAAAGGGACTTTTAATGTTTGGACGAAACGGGTGGGAAATAATCCTAAAATAAAAGTTTTACTGCTACATGGAGGACCGGGAGGGACACATGAATTCTTTGAGTGTTTTGATGGGTATTTCCCAAATGAGGAAATAGAATACATCTATTATGATCAATTGGATTCCTACTATAGTGACAAACCGAATGATTCAACCCTTTGGACTACAGAACATTTTGTAGAAGAAGTCGAGCAGGTACGGAAGGCTTTAAATTTAAATAAAGACAATTTCTATCTACTTGGACAATCTTGGGGCGGGATACTTGCAATGGAATATGCTTTAAAATATCAAGAGAACTTAAAAGGACTTATTATTTCTAATATGATGGCTAGCATTCCTGAATATGAAAAGTATGCTGCCGAAGTATTAGGACCACAATTGCCTCCAGATATTTATAAAGAAATTAAGGCCATGGAAGAGAAGGAAGATTATGCAAATCCAAGATATGCCGAATTGGTCACGAATAATTATTATACAGAACATGTTTTAAGAATGCCATTAAACCAATGGCCGGAGTCTATTAATCGTGCTTTTAATCATTTGAATCCCAACATTTACATTTACATGCAAGGCTATAGTGAATTTGGGGTTACTGGGAATGCCACATTGAAAGGGTGGGATGTTTCGCAACGTCTAAAAGAGATCAAGACACCTACCTTAATGATTGGTGCTAAGTATGACACGATGGATCCTAAATACATGGAGTGGATGAGTAAGGAAGTGCCAAATGGTCAATTTTTGTTAACAAATGGGAGTCACTGTTCGCAATACGATGATCAAAAAAATTACTTTGCTGGATTGATACAATTTATTAAAGATGTAAACCAGTAAAAAAGTTTGTAATATTATGCTTGATGAGCCGACAAAAGAAGCGGCAAATAATTAATTATAGAACAAAAGACATGAGAACTATATTTTGCATTCTACTTATAAGTATAACAATGACAGTATGTGGACAAGATGAAATTCTGGAAGTGAAACTGACGGGAAGTGGGTATGAATTAGGACTTCAACACGGGAAAATCTTGAAAAAGGAAATTGGAGAAGTCGTTGTAAAAATGAAACAAAATGCATCTACTAGTTTAAATAAAAATTTTGATGAGATTCAAAACGAATTCTTTTCCTATGCCAATTTCAATGAAAGCATCAAAGAAATTACCCCAGAATTGTATGAAGAAGTCAGAGGTATAGCAGAAGGATCGAGGCAATCCTTTAACGATATTATGTTACTTAATCTTCTGGATGAGTTTTGGGTTTACATCAATAATATTAAAAATCATCACTGCACAGGAATGGGTGTTTCTTCTGTAAATGGAAGTACAAGTTATATCGCTCAAAATATGGATATTGAAAAATATACCAACGGATACCAAATCTTATTCCGACTTGAAAGAACTGAAAGTAGTCCTGAACAATTAATCTTGACACATCCAGGATTAATAGCATTAAATGGAATGAATGAATCAGGAATTGGAGTTTGTGTAAATACGCTCATGCAATTAAAAGCATCTTCTAGCGGTTTGCCTGTCGCTTTTATTATCAGACGAATTATCAACTCTACAAATAAGGACGAATTATTGAATTTCATTCAAACTGTTACTCATGCTTCGGGTCAAAACTATATCATTGGCATTAAGGGTGAAGTTTTTGATTTTGAAGCTTCTGCTAACAAAGTAGTACAATTTGATCCTAAAAATGAAAACGGTTCGGTGTATCATACCAATCATCCTTTGGTTAATGACGATATGAAACCTTGGTATGAAAAATATGATCCTAAGCTTAAGGATAAACCAGTAGCTTCAAATAGTTATATTCGTCTAGCAGCAGCACAAAATAGGCTTTCAAAAACCATAAAAGTGGATGATTCACTAATAAAAGAGATTTTACGGTCAAAAGACGATGTAAACAATCCAGTTTGTCGCTCCATAGAAAGTATTAGCGGTGCTGGAGGATTTACTTTTGCTTCTGTGATAATGACGCTGTCAGAGACGCCTTTTATGCAAGTCTCTGCAGGGTCACCTGATGAGTTTGAATATGCTAGAATTCAATTTTCAAAAAAATAATGCGGGTTTTATATGGAAGAATTATGCTTCTGGATACCACCATTTGCTCTAGTTTCTGCACTTAAAAGTGTAATATAACTACTCAATTAATCCATTTGCATGGATTGATAAGCTGATGTCTATCACAAAAAGTCTTAATTCTTCTATCCCATTATTTTAGTAGTAAAATGCGGGTTTTGTCCTAATATGCGGGTTTTGTCCTATAAATAGAGTCATTTGTCCCATCGAATGCTGAAAAAGTCCTAGTGTTGAGATGTTTATTTCTTGATCTTTGTAATATTAATTTAGAGCATGAAGATACTAGTCAATTAGTATGTTTTCCATATAATTGTAATTACGGAGGAATAGATATTGATGGTGTTCGATCTTTCGATTCCCAAAGATTTGGAATAGGAGTCACGTTGAAATTTGGCAATCAAAAAGCTAAAACTTCAAGAAAGGAGAGTGGAGCTTTGGATGATAAACTCAATAGAATTAATAATTAATAGTGGAAAATGGAAAATTAAAATAGGGAGTGATGTACAAACCTTGGACATTTTATAAACGCCGAGTTTTACATCAGTTCTAAATTTATATAGCATTGGGGTAAGCTGAAAACCAATATAGAGTAAGCAACTAAATATAGTTTATAATGAAGCAAATAGAGCTGGTCAAGCTAGAATCGTGTATAAAAACGATGCTGCAAAACAAGATTTGGGAATCACTTTTAATCCAGCAGTTATGCCACTAACTGATTTAAATAAGTAGAATACGTTTAAGTCACTATTTAATAAGTAATAAAATAATTCAAATGCAACTTAAAAAATCATTCTTCATTGCCTGTGTAATTAGTATGATGAGCATAGTGTGTTGGGAAATATATTGGAGGTCAAATGGTAAAATACCAGACTTTGATGATGATAAAAATCTCTGGGCTTCACAACGAGCTAAAGTAGATGATGCTGCAGAGGATGATGTTGTACTTCTGGGTTCTTCTCGTGTGCTTTTTGACATAGAGCTTAATGTATGGCAGTCATTAACAGGGACTAAGCCAATCCAACTATCGAGTGCTGGTGCTTCTCCGCTACCGATATTTCATGACATTGTAAATAATACAGAATTTAAAGGCACTGCAATTGTTGGAGTTACACCTGGACTTTTTTTTTCAACAACATATCCCCAAGCTACCCCCTGGAAGCGTGCTCAATCCAGAGTTGATTATTTTGAGGATAGAACCTATGCACAACGTATAAATCATTGGCTATCCTTGCCTCTTCAAAACAACCTTGTATTCGTTTCAACCAGTGAAGAAGGTTGGTCTGATGATATAGACCTAAAATCACTACTTGGTAATATTTCATTTGACAACAGGACTGGAGAGCCGCAGTTTCCTCCTTTTTATTCCTTCGCCAATATTGATGAAGACAGAAACAATCCAATGAGCGAAAGAACTGCAACTGACACCACTTTTGCCAATACAATTAAGGATGTTTGGAAATATTTAATTATGGGAAACAAAAATCCACCGGATAGAGAAGGCACTACCAAATACTTTGTTGCAGATGCTAAAAAATTTAAAGATAGGGGAGGTAATCTTATTTTGTTAAGGTGCCCTTCTAGTGGATGGATTAAAGGTGGTGAAGATAAGTTTTTACCCAGATCAGAATTTTGGGAACCTCTCGTAATTGCTTCAAAAGCCAAAGCATACTATTATGAGGACTTTGAACAATTTAAAGATTTTATATGCCCAGAATGGTCTCATCTATCTGCAAACGACGCTAGGTTTTTTACTAAAGAATTGGTGAAAATCATGAATACTGATGGCGCATTGACTAACTCTAAAACGAACTAATTATGTTATTCAATTCATTGAGCTTCATTGTATTTTTGCTTATAGTATTGGGTCTCTATTATTCAAATCTATTTAGTTGGACAAATAGAAAAAGAATGCTCCTTTTTGCGAGTTATGTTTTTTATGGATTATGGAATCCACCTTTAGTACTATTACTTTGGATATCTACTGGTGTAGATTGGATTACAGGAAAAAAACTTGCAATAGAAGAAAATCAAAGCAAAAGAAAACTGTGGTTGCTACTAAGTATGACGGTAAATCTAGGATTTTTAGGATTTTTTAAATATGGTAATTTTCTGCTAGAAAACTTTACGGTTTTGATGAGTTCAATTGGTGTTGAGTATCAAGCACAACCAATGGATATTATTCTACCAATGGGCATTTCTTTTTACACTTTCCAAACAATGTCATATACCATTGACATGTACTTAAAACGTACAGAAAGGGCTAAAACATTTTTAGACTTTGCGTTATATGTAACTTTCTTTCCTCAACTAGTTGCTGGACCAATTGTAAGAGCTGGCGATCTAATATCTCAGTTTTATGAAGAAAAGAAAGCCACAATAAACCAATTTATTTGGGGAACATTTTTATTGACCATTGGATTATTTCAAAAAGTTGTTTTAGCAGATACCCTTTTAGCAGATACTTCAGATGATGTATTTGGAGCCAAAGAAGCACTAAATGGACTAGACGCTTGGACAGGTACATTAGCATTCTCAGGGCAAATATTCTTTGATTTTGCTGGCTATTCTACTTGTGCAATTGGTATTGCTTTGATGTTGGGTATTATTTTACCAGACAACTTCAGATATCCTTATGCAGCTATAGGGTTTTCGGATTTATGGCGACGATGGCACATTTCCTTATCTACATGGTTAAGAGATTATTTATACATTCCATTAGGCGGAAATAGAAATGGTTTGTTAAGAATGTATGTTGCATTAATGATAACAATGTTGCTAGGTGGATTATGGCATGGCGCAGCTTGGACTTTTGTAATATGGGGAGCTTTACATGGCTTTTATCTGGTAATGGAACGATTGCTAAAAAATAAAATAAACATAAAAGTCAATGCAGTAAATGGCATTTTTTTAGCATTGCTAACTTATACTCTTGTAAACTTTACTTGGGTGTTTTTCAGAGCTCGTGAATTGTCTACAGCTAAGAACATGATAACCTCTATGTTATTTATGAATAGTGATGGAGCAAAGATTTTACAGTCGTTTGATATTTTGAAAGTATTTGTAATTATTATAATCCTATTTATTTGTCATTGGGTTATGAGAAATACAACAATGGAAGAAATATCTAAAAAAACATCTCCATGGATATTTGGTATAGTATGGTCTGTAATGCTTTTCTTAATTGCAATAGCACAAGGCAGTGGCGAGCAGTTTATATATTTCCAGTTTTAAAAACAATAATCTATTATGACAAAAATAGTTTCAAAACAGCCAGTACTTATTAATTAAATTAAAAAACTACTTAAAAATGACATCACTTAAAATATTGGTATTGCTGGCATGACTGATTGCATTAATGAATAAGTAACTAAAAAGAAATGATAAAATTCTTTAGAAAAATACGCCAAAGCCTACTCATTGAAGGCAATACATCAAAATATCTCAAGTATGCCCTTGG
This sequence comes from Saprospiraceae bacterium, assembly GCA_037968395.1. Taxonomy (GTDB): domain Bacteria; phylum Bacteroidota; class Bacteroidia; order Chitinophagales; family Saprospiraceae; genus JADKBO01. The sequence goes on from JBBKVK010000074.1 coordinate 15,959, forward strand.
CGAAATCGTGCTTGTGGTTTTAGGTATTTTGATTGCCTTGCATCTTAACAATCTCAGTGATTTACGAAAAATTCATACGAAGCAAGAAAACTACTTACTATTGATTGAAAAGGAAATGAATAATAATCTCAATTCCCTTTCAAAGGAGCAGAGTAATCTTACGACCTCAATTAACAGTCAAAAGGAATTACTTACCTTAATGCACAGAGATGGCATATTAGATACTTTAAATGAGGTAGCTTTATCACGATTGTTAGTAAATGCAATTAGTGCAAGTTTTGCTGTAAATTATCAGAACGGGGCACTCACTGAGCTCATTTCTTCAGGAAGTTTAAAGGACATAGAAAACGATAGTATTAGAGGTCTATTATCGTCTTGGGAAGGAAAGATTTACAAATTACGAGAACAAGAGAAATCTTTAAGAGAATTGTGGATAAAAACCAACGACTATTTTGAGACCCATGGAATAGTAAGAACAGCTATGGGCCAAACAAATTATTGGAAATATATAGAATTAGAAAAACTATTCTATTTCGAGAGTAATAAACACTTATTAAAATCTACCATTTTTGAAAATATCTTTTTAATTCATCTTGCGACTTCTATGCACCTTCATAAAAATGTGTATCCAAAATTTGAAAAGGATTTAAAAAGTTTGATTGATTTGATTAATGAGGAGTTAGGAGCTGAAAAGTATAAATAAGAAAATACAATTAACCAATGATAAATTTTTTTAGAAAAATACGCCAGAGATTACTAACTGAAAATAAACATGCCTCGCCGGCAGGCAGGTTTAGCAAATATCTAATCTATGCCATTGGTGAGATCGTATTGGTTGTGGTAGGAATTCTAATTGCTCTTTCTATCAATAACGCTAACGATGTTAAAAAACAGCGTAAAAAAGAGCTTACCTTACTCACTGAAATGATTAAAAATCTTCAAATAGATCGCAATGATCTTGATTTTAACATTAAGGGGAGTGATAAGCGGATAAAAGCAAATGAGATCATCTTAAAGGCGTTGCAAGATCGGGTGCCGATGAATGATTCCTTAAAGTCCTACTACGCAAACATCGTTGGCAACTTTCAGTTGAGTAATAACACTGGGGCATGGACGAATCTTCAATCCGTGGGCCTGGATTTGGTATCGAACGATTCACTCAGGAATACGATCTCCAACCTATACACGGTAAAGTACGGATACCTCGAAAATATAACAAAAGGACTGGATGATGGTTACCAATGGAATACCCTTTATCCCCAGTTTCTAGATTTGATCAATGTAAATCAATTTTGGGTATCAGCTGAGCCGGTCAACCATGAGGCATTGATGGACAATCGAAAATTCCAGGAAACCCTCAAGATGAATCTCTTTTTCCGCAAATTTATGGAAGGCCAATATATTATGCTCTACAAAGAAGTAAATTCTCTACTTGACCAAATTGAAAGGCATATTAAAACATTAAACGACTCACAATGATAAAACTCTTCAGAAAAATACTACAAAATCTGTCCTTGGAATGGGAAACTTCAAAAGATTCTATATATCCTTTAGGTGGAATTTCAAATTGTCCCATTAGGGACAAACTTTGGGTAGAAAACAAAAAACGTAAATCCTTCGTGCCTTTAGGTACGATATAGAAATAGTAAGCCATGGCAAACACCTATACACAAATCCATATTCAAACAGTTTTTGCAGTCCAAGATAGACAGAGTTTGATAAACAGTAAATGGAAAGATGAATTATACAAATATATTATAGGCATAATTCAAAACCACGATCACAAAGTTTTGCAGATCAATGGAATGCCTGACCATGTACACATACTTTTTGGAATGCGGCCAACGCAATCGCTATCAGATTTGATGAAGCAAGTAAAACAAGACTCATCAAAATGGATAAACAATAAAGGGTTTGTCAATGGAAAATTTTCTTGGCAGTCTGGATATGGCGCTTTTTCATATTCAAAATCAGAGGTACCTACTATTGTAGATTACATAAGAAACCAGGAAAAACATCACCAAATAAAAACATTTCAAGAGGAATATTTGCAATTGCTCAACGAATTTAATGTTGAATTTGATGAACGATATATTTTAAAACCAATCTTGTAATACATGCTGTACCTAAAGGCACAGTACATCAACAATTATAACTTAATGCTACCCAAATTGAGTCCCTAACGGGACAGCATAATATTGAAACAAATGATAAAATTCTTTAGAAAAATAATACAAAATCTATCCTTGGAATGGGAAACTTCAAAAGATTCTATATATCCTTTAGGTGGAATTTCAAATTGTCCCGTTCGGGACAACCTTTGGGTAGAAAATAAAAAACGTAAATCCTTTGTGCCTTTAGGTACGATATAGATAATGAAAACAAATGATAAAATTCTTCAGAAAAATCCGCCAACAATTACTGACTGAAAATAAACCTGCCTCGCCGGCAGGCAGGTTTAGCAAATACCTGATTTATGCCATTGGGGAAATTATCCTTGTGGTGATTGGAATTTTAATTGCTTTGCAGATTAATAATTGGAATGAATTGAGAAAACAAAACAAACAAGAACATTTGTACCTTGAAAGATTAATCGTAGAAAACAAACAAGATTTGGTGACATTTGAAAAAAGCATAGAAGATCTAAATAAAGGAAATCAAACAATTAAAGATATGGGGGAAGCTTTGAATGACAATGGTCAAGATTCTTTGCTTTTAATCAGAGTCAACGATTATCTAACATTTGGGTGCCACTATCCATTTTTCAATCCTTCTACGTCAACATTTGAAGACCTTTCAAGTACTGGAAATTTAGGCGTTATTAAAGATACTGATTTACGTGATTTAATTGTGAGTCATTATGCTAATTATAAGTTCACCGAGTCCAATTTTGAAGTAAATACCAATTGGGCCTTGCCTATTGACGCTCCACTTTATACTGAAACTGATATCTTGAAATATGAGTCAACTGCAGATTTTTTATTTGGAAAGTCCACTATTGCTATTGCTGGGAGTGATTTAAGAAAAAACAAGGATAGGTACATCAGAAATGCTGCTGTACACTATTGGGTCAATACCGATTGTATTGACATGCTAAAAGAAGTAAGCGATGAAACAGCTCGGCTTATTGAGAGATTGGAATTTGAGCTTAAAAAAGAAGATTAACGAAGGGATGACTGCCTTGATTTTTAAAGAATGATAGCCAATTTAATCACAAAAATTAATAAGATCATCAAAATGAAACACCTTACTTTTATATTTATACTTTTCATAAGTATAAGTTGTAAAAATGATTCAGAAAATATTAATTCTAATAAAACAACTACAATGGAATCGTCACAAGAAAAACTAACCAAATTTGGCAGTGACTACACTGCAGCATGGAATAGTCAAAATCCAGCATCCGTTGCCACTTTCTTTGCTGAGAATGGTACTTTAATTGTAAATAAAGGAGAACCAATAGTAGGAAGAATTAAAATTACGGAGTTTGTCAAAGGTTTTATGACTGCCTTCCCCGACATGCAATTATCAATGGATAGTTTGGTAACTTTGTCAACAGGGACTGACTATCATTGGCGTTTTGTGGGAACAAATACAGGCCCAGAAGGCACAAACAACAAAGTCGATTTCAGTGGGTTTGAACGTTGGACTTTTAACGAAGATGGTTTAATCAAAGTGTCGATTGGCACTTTTGATGAAGCCGATTATAGCCGACAGGTTAGGGGTGAATAGCTTAAATAATTTTGATATATTGTCTAATCTATCTTTTGTACATTACTAGAAGTCACTAAAAATATGCTTAAACTCTTCCGAAACATCCGTCAAAGCCTACTCAATGAAGGCAAAACCACCAAGCCTGCCAGCCGGACAGGCAGGTACTTTAAATACGCCATTGGTGAAATCATCCTCGTTGTGATAGGTATACTGATAGCACTTCAAATTAACAATTGGAATGAGAATCAAAAATCAAAAAAAGACGAAGTATACGTATTGACTGAAATATTGAAAAACTTGGAGGAGGAAGCCATACTTGTCCATGATATTCTATTGCAGAGACAAAAGGCAAAAATAGCTATTACTTCATTACTGAAATTTGTCAAAAATGAACCCATGAGTATTGACTCAGTTCAATATTATATGGTCAATGTTTTTACTTTTGAAAGGTACTTTCCTATCAATAATGCCTACGAAATACTAAAATCTAAAGGATTGAAACTTTCAGATAACAGCCTAACTACGAAAATATCTAGGTACTATGATTATGAACAACCCCAAATGAGCAGCAGTATTCTTGACATAGAACTACCTGTTTTAAAAATTTTTAATGATCCAAATGGATTGATGCGTTTTTTCCTAAACCTTCAAAAAGATAGGCAAGTCCTCTTAAAAAATAGCAGTGACCCCGAATTTATTTCTGAACTTTCTTCATTCCTACTTCCATTTCAAGATAATAGTGGAGGTACTCTTAATAAATTATTCATTTTTGAAGAATCCAACTCACAGCTACGACAAAAAATCACAGAAACACTAAAATTACTGAATTAATACAGGATAATTATGATAAAACTCTTCAGAAACATCCGTCAAAACCTCATCAACGAAGGCAAAACAACAAAATACCTTAAATATGCTATTGGCGAAATATTCCTAGTTGTGATAGGTATACTGATAGCACTTCAAATTAATAATTGGAATGAGGGAAGAAAAGAATCTAATTTAGAATTGGAAACATTATCTGGTCTGTATAATGATATAGCAAATAATAAAATCAAGATAGCTAGTATGATTTCGAGAGATTCAATAATAATTACAGGAAATCAACACATACTTTCTTTGTTACAAGATGTCAATTCATCCTTTAACGATTCACTTCAATTTAGCTTTGGGAATATAAACAGATATGATGTGTTTTTCCCTCAACAAATGGCATATGAAACATTAAAATCTAAAGGTCTTCATACCATAAAAAACGATTCATTAAGAGCACAAATTATTGAATTGTATGATGAGACTTATTTTATTAATTCACACATTAGAGATTTAAAAAGTGAGATTTACGCGAATACATATAGTATGTTGAACAAGAGACTTTTTACAACAAAAGATGTTGACCATAAAACCCCTAACAATTATAATGCCCTAAAAAAAGATGCCGAGTTTTTAAATACGTTGTCTCATATTACTGCTGAAAACAAGAACTTTCTGAACTATTCATATCAGATGTTGGAAAAAACTATTTCTGTAAGAGACGAAATTGGAAGAGAAATTAAAAGATTAAAAAAATAACGAAAGTACAATAACATTAAACGAATCAATCATCAAACGATAACCAAATGATAAAAATTTTTAGAAAAATTCGTCAAAACCTCCTTTCAGAAGGGAAGGCTGGAAAGTATTTTAAATATGCTTTTGGAGAGATTATTCTTGTCGTAATTGGAATTTTAATCGCTTTGCAAATTAACAATTGGAATGAAGATAGAAAAGCTAGAGTATTGGAAATTGTTCTTTTAGAAAACATAAAAAAAGACCTCAATTTAGATACATTAGATATCAATTTTAATTTAAAATATCATTCATTTTTCATAAATGAGGAAAAAAAACTATTGAATTTTTTAACTAACGATTTAAAATTTCCAGAATCAACTATAGATTACAATGCTGCGCTTACAACGCCATTATTAATTGTGCTTCACGAATCTACATTTGCAAATTTGCAAAACAATGACATAGATATCTTAACTAATAATGAGCTTCGTAAGGATATTTCACGCTTTCATGACTTTTTTAGTCAAGCTATTATGAAAATCGAAAACGACTTACCATCCTATGAAACCTATGACGTAAAACTACCTTATTTTTTAAAATACTGTAAGATAGACCCTAATGCTGAACCGATGGTGCTTTCTAACCCAAATAGCAAAGACTATTATAATCCAGAATTTAAAAAGCAGACTATTATATTGAATAAGGTTACAGAAGCAAAAGAAGACGAAGGGTTTAAGATTCTATTAAACGAGAGTATATTTTTTAGACAAGTGACGATTGACTTTTACATCGATATGATTAATCGCATAAAAGAATTAAATAAGGAAATTGATAAAGAATTAGATAATTTAAAAAAATAACCAAAGCATAACAACATTAAACGAATCATTCACCAACGAATAACCCAATGATAAATTTTTTTAGAAAAATTAGACAAAACTTACTTTCAGATGGGAAGACTGGAAAATATTTCAAATACGCCATTGGCGAAATCCTTCTCGTGGTCATAGGGATTCTCATTGCCCTACAAATTAACAATTGGAACGAAAACAGAAAAGCAAACACCTACGAAAAACAAGTGTACCAACAAATTTATAATGATATAAAGACTGATAGTTTAGAGCTTTTAAATACCATTAACGGTTACAATCAAAGAGACACATTTATGAATCATATTCTATATGATAGTGTGCCTACAATTGCATACGATACCTTAAACAATGAAAATCAACGCAATTCTCGCTATAGTGTCTTACTTGTTTCAAGTATTAGAAGAGTTATCAATACAAAAAAAGGATATCAACTTTTTAAAACATTTAATACTTCAGACATAGAAACTGATTCACTCTCATTTTATATTGAAGACTTTTATTCGTATGCGCTTGATAACGAAAATTACAGTGAAATTTTGCAAACGACTACCAGAAAAAATATTGAAGAATTTCAACAAAAGGATTGGTATCTTGATTTTGTATTAAAACGCAGATTAAATCCTAGTTATATAGAGTATATAAAAAACAGTGATGACTTTAAAACTCGAATTTATGATTATAGACTTTATGCTATTACAAATTATAATCGACGTTTAGAACAACAACAAAAACGTGCTGAAATACTTAAAGAAAAAATTAAAAACAGATTAACAAAGTAATGATAAAATTCTTTAGACATATCCGCCAAAACCTTCTCAATGAAGGAAAAACATCAAAATACTTTAAATATGCCATCGGCGAAATCGTCCTCGTGGTTATTGGGATTTTGATTGCTTTGAGCATCAACAATTGGAATGAAAACCGCAAAGACAAAATCTCAGAAAATGATTTTTATTGCAAACTCCTTGAGGATTTTGAACTGGACAGGCTGAACATTGAGAGATTTTCCAAGGAATCGGATTATAAAATTGAAACTTCCAAAAAATTACTTTTGGAACTGCCACAAAAAAACAAATCCAAAGAAGATCTTATCAACGGATATATCCAAGCATTGAGAACCAATGCATTCGCACCAAGCAAAGTAGCCATTTTAGACATTACCTCTTCAGGAAAATTAAGTTTGATCAAAAATGATTCTCTAAAGAAAAATCTCCTGCGCTATTATGCAGAGTTGGATAATCTCCTATTTCAATTATCCATCAACCGAAACAAATCACTAGAGAGGGCATTTATGTATGATGGCCGAATTGCCTTCGGATTTCAAGAAGCAGATTATGCAAAAATAGCGCTGGGTTCAGAGGTCATGGCCACACTTCCTATCACCAATTGGCAATTGGATAGTGACTCAAAAATCTACAAACAATTTCGGGAAGATTTAGTCTTCTTTGTAACCATGAGCGACCGAGAAAAGCAACATTTTAGAAATATTTTAGTAGCGATGGAGCCCACTTATGAACAACTGAAAAATCTTTGTACAGACCATGATTAAACTCTTTAGAAACATCCGCCAAAACCTTCTCAATGAAGGAAAAACATCCAAATACTTCAAATACGCCATTGGAGAGATCGTCCTTGTGGTGATTGGAATATTAATTGCCTTACAAGTCAGCAATTGGAATAAACAAAATGAGGACAGAAAATTAGAGAAACGATATGTTTCAGAACTTATTTTAGACCTGCAAAAAGATTCTATCTTCATTGCTGATACTCGACAAACGTCCTACCAGCAAATGCTGTCAAAAAGCAAACTTACAGAGTATTTTGAAGGACAGCAATTTACAGAAGATTCATTAATTGTCTATTTTGGAGATCAATGGAAACCTGTTCCTAAATTTAATCCCATTACTACAACTTTAGATGAACTGAAGAGTACAGGTAACATTAGAGTTATTCAAAATTCAACCATCAGACGAAAAATTTTAGAAACTTATAATTATTACACGACTCACATTAATAATACCCAAGAGCGGTATCATATTCAGCAAAATGCGTTAGGAAATCTAGTAATATCGAAGGTGCCCAATTTATTTGTCGAATTTTATAAAACTAAAGAGAAGATCGATATTAAACCTGTGCTAGATGATTATGAAATTAAAAATTGTTTCTTAGGTAATTTCGCAAATGGTTTTAATGAAGCTTTAAGGGAATTACAAACTAAAAATGCTGAATTGCTTTATGCTTTACGAAATGAATCTGAAAAACTATTAAAATGATAAAATTTTTTAGAAACATCCGTCAAAACCTTCTCAATGAAGGTAAAACATCCAAGTATCTTAAGTATGCTTTGGGCGAAATAATACTAGTGGTTATTGGAATTTTAATAGCACTTCAGATTAATAACTGGAATGAAGGCAGAAAAGAAAACATTAAACAGCGGTCAGTACTTTCTAATTTGTTAGTAGACATCAAAGCAGATTCTGTTTCCTATAGTTCAAACCTAGAAACCCTCAAGGAAATCGATTTTTTACACGAACAGTTATATAAAACTGGTATGAAAAACGACACTACTATTGTTCTACAAAACCAAAGTATTATTCGCTTGTTGCCCAATTACAATCCAATAGCCAAAGAAAATGATCCTTTTGTAGCCACTAAAATCACTAATGATATCATAAGAAAAGAAATATTAACGTATTTCAGGAATATGAAAGATATGGATGATATCTACTCTGAACTAGACGAAGTGATAAAAAATAAAATGCGAATTTATTTAGGAACTAAAAAAATGTACAAACTTACCGATTGGTTTGACAATAAGCATAAAGGTACAATCAAAGAAGATTGGTCTTGGGATTTTATTGATAACAAAGAATTAATCGTACTTTCACAAGACCCTGAATTTCAGCAAATACTTTTTGAAGCCTCTCTAAAAATTGTGAATAATATTGATTATTTAGAATTATTAATAAAGCAAAACGCAAATTTAATTCGTGTGCTTGATAATGAATTGAAAACTCAGTAATTATGATAAAACTCTTCCGAAAAATCAGAAAAAACCTTCTGGAAGAAGGCAAAACCACAAAGTATTTCAAATACGCAATTGGTGAAATCATCCTCGTGGTTATTGGTATTTTAATAGCACTTCAAATAAATAATTGGAACGAGTTACGCAAAGACTTGTCTAAAGAGCAAAAAATCTTAATAGAACTAAAAAGCCAATTTAAAGATAACCTTGTCCAACTGGAAGATAAAATACATCAGCGAAAGCTTATTATAAAAAGCTCAAAAAGAGCACTTGATTTAATGGATGCAAAAACTTTGGTTGCTATGGATACACTTACAGCGATTTTGAGTCCTCTTATACTTGCCCCAACTTTTGATCCAATAGATAATGAAATAATGACAGCCGAAAACTTGCAGCTTATTAGAAATGATTCTTTACGGCATTATCTTACAACATTTTCGTCTGGCATAGTCGATTTTAAAGACCAAGAATCTGAATGGGTGGACATTTACAGAAATATAATAGTTGAGCATTTAATCGATTTGGGAATTTCCCGAAATATACAAATCAGTTTTTTCAAAAGTCAGGATAACCTATCGTTCCTAAACGATAAAACAATGATAGAAGATATTAAGTTATCTGGTTCTACAACATTACCTGCTGTTGAAGAGATTTTATCAGATAAAAAGCTGGAGGGCATTCTTGCAAGTGCAGTAACTCTAAACATTGGTCTTAACTGGGAATCTGATGGTTACAGGAAAAAAATTAAAACTATTCTAAACTTAATAAAAAAAGAAATAATAAATTAACTAATCAATGATAAAACTCTTCCGCAACCTGCCTCGCCGGCAGGCAGGCATCCGTCAAAATCTACTCAACGAAGGCAAAACCTCAAAGCCTGCCAGCCGGACAGGCAGGTACTTCAAATATGCCATTGGTGAAATATTCCTAGTGGTGATTGGGATTTTGATAGCATTACAAATCAATAACTGGAATGAAAACCGAAAACAAAACGATAATTTAAGTAGTATCTACCATATTATTAAAGAAGATTTGACAATTGATATTGCAGAAATTGACGTTTTTATCGAAGACTTCGAAACCGTTCGGAAACCAGCTTTTGAAGCAGTTCTTAATACAAATCCTTCAAAAGAAGAATGGTTAAAACATCCAGAATATGGTTCGGTGTTAGAAGGGTTCAAAGATTTTGCGATTAATCAACGTGGGTTAGAATTGTTAAAATCCCAATTAAATAGCACAATTATTGCCAAACAAAACCTTGCTTCAAAAATAAACTTGTTTTACAATCAGCACCTGGTCGAAATAAATGTTGCTAGTTATGAAATGGTGAGAGAATTTGAAAACAATATGAGTGAACGGAAGCAATCTCCTTGGTTAGCTAACTTCATGTTGCATAAAGACATAAAGGAGGCTGTTGAGTATATTGTAGATGATCCAATAGAAAAAAACAGGATAGCCCTCTATTATATCGTTTATAGAATATATGTCAAAGAGTTACAGAAATTTAAAATAAACGGTGAAGCAATTATTAAAGAAATTGATGCTTTTAATTAAATGTAGAAAACAATGATAAAACTCTTCCGTAAC
>JBBKVK010000075.1:0-2668 GCA_037968395.1 Saprospiraceae bacterium
AATAAAGGTGGAAAAGATTTTGAAGGAAAGTTGGTTGTATTTCCAAATCCTGCACAAGATCAGATTACTTTGCACTTTAATGGTAGGAATGTTATTAATGATATAATTATATATGATATGACAGGTAGGAATGTTTATAATGCTATGGGTGTAAATGATCAACATGTAGATATCAACTCTTCAAACTTTAATGAAGGAATCTACATCATACAATGTGCTACCAACCAAGGTACAATTACAAAAAGAGTAAGTATTACAAGATAAGTTAACCCAAAAGGTTATTTAACATATAAAGGAAGGCTATCAAGAAATTGGTAGCCTTTCTCTATTTGAGCATCAATTAGACTGATATAATTAATATTGCCATTCGTGACCCAAAGATAGGGAGCATTACTCTTTAAATTATATAATGCTACTTGATCAAATACTGCTTGACTCATATTTACCTTATATGATTTACACTCTACAAGCATCATCGGCTCTAAACTCCAATCATATATGATGATATCATATCTTCTCTTGACGCCATTAATAAGTAATGACTTTTCTACTTGGATTCGAGACTGTGGATATTTGGCAATGTAAATGAGATAGTATAAACACAATTGTCTTACGATTTCTTCAGGTAGAGCCCTAACTGACTTTTTTCTTATAGGATCAAATAAACATGAGTTGCCATTCGTATCTAAGGAAGTATTTAGATGGTCTGAATAATTAATGAGATTTAATTTTACATCCATCCAATTTAACTTATTATCTCTTGCTTTTCAGCCAAGTTTGATACTCCAAAACCTAATTGTTGGATCATTTCTTGAATTTGAGTGTTTGAAATTTTTAAAAACTCAAGAGATGATATATTTAAGAAAGTGATACCTGCTCTTTGACACTGTGCCATTATCAATAACTGATCTATGATCTCTGGTTCTTTTGGGTTAAGCACCCCATCTTGGGTAATGATAAACAATGGCCGATCAGTACTTAATATAAAATCTGTTAAGTGATCAGGATTCTCTATTTTAAATTCCTTACTTCCAAAAGGTTGAAGTGATATAGCCAAGTCTTCTTGCCAATGTCCATCAATAAGCGAAATGATATTACCCATCTTAGTTTGATAAGCTCTTACAATGTTAAGGTATGGGAATAAATTATAGGATAATCCTTTGGCAATGTTAAGCTGCAAGGTGATGTTAGTCTCTTTTAAGTAATTATTAATTTCAATCCCTGTTGGAATTAAGTAATGGGTATATCCTTCCGATTTGACTAATTGTAAATTGATGTTATCATTTGCTACTTCGTGAGAATTTGAAATAAGAATGTTTTTTGTTCTTTGTTGATTAATTTTTTCACTTTCAAAGTCACTGACATCTGATACTTTGATCCAAGACTTTAAAATTAGAGTTTCCGATAAAGCTTCTGGTAATAAAGTAGATCCATTAATAGATTTATAAAATGACTTATTAGTTGATTTTAGATCCTCAATGATTTTATGAACACTATTATTATACTGTTGTATTATTGTTAGTTGTAGGTTTTCAATTTTTCTATTTACATCCAGTAAAAAATTATAAGAGTCAGTTTTCAAACCACTTAATAGTTCGATATTATACTTTTGTAGAGCTGCCTTTAGATAGAAGTATTCAAACTGATACCTCCATTCATCAATATTACAAGATTTAAGTTGGTCCAAAAATTTGATAAAGCTTTGATCTAGTTTCTCCAATTGTTCATGCCATTCTATAACAGATTGGATGTTATTACACTGAAGGAAGATCTCCATCTTGTATTTAAGTTGATCTATGAAATCTAATTTCTTAGTTATACTAGTTGCATTACATTCTTGATAATCAATAAATACCTGATTGGCATTTATACTTTGTATAAGTTTCCCTAATTGATTTGAAGCTGTCTTAATATTATGGTTGACTGTATTTAAGTCGTTAATACTTTTCAAGTTATTAGTTATTGCTTTTTTATCACTGATAAATAGTTTGTCATTTGAAATAATAGAGTCTCCAATAATTTTATATGCTTCTTCTGGATCTAGTCCTAAGCTGCTATCCATATTTTGGATTACCTGCCATGATTTATATTTATCTTTTTTGTTAGCTGATAAACTTAATATAGATGGTTTTTCTATAAGTGTGCCTCCATATTGATCTATAAAAGTTGCAATTTTTGTTTTTAATGCTTCAAATTCTAACTTCACTTGGTGATATTCTACAATTTTATGATCAATTTTAGATTTTTCTATTTCGTTTAAACCTGATAAGAGTTCTTTTTTGATATAATTTAATTCCGAATACCATTGCCTTACTAAGTGGTGTAATTCTGTTAGTTCACGTGATTGGATTGTATTAGTATTATAGGTACTTAGTATTCTAGCCCTAAGTCCATCTTGATTATGGTATCTACTGTATTCTATGAATTTACTGATCGATTGTTTTAAGTCGTAAAATTCGTTTGGAGTAAATTCAAAATTTATTTCTGGAATCATAAAGGGGTAGGGTGTCACTTCTTCTCTTATATCTGATAACAGTTTAATGATATCAACAATGGTAAGTTGCCCAAGAATGTTGGTATAGAGTTTTGTATTAGTGGTATATATTTTAGATAAGTATGAAATAAAACTGTGATCTATATTGCCAAACTCATGATTATACTCAGGAGA
>JBBKVK010000076.1:0-5102 GCA_037968395.1 Saprospiraceae bacterium
GTTTATTTTAATGCCAAATGTGAAAGACTACTCAGTTTTTAATCCAAAATTTAACTTTCTTTTTAATAGTTATTACAACACTATTGGCGAAAGAATTTTACAGGCCAACCGTGGCAATATGTCGCGGCCAAGTACAGATGAAATTTATGCATATAGAAAATATGTAGATGAAAAAATGCAACATTTCTTGACTACTGCAAGCGATAAAAAGATATTGGATTTAGTGGTTTTAGGAATCAATCATGAACAACAACATCAAGAATTATTGATTACGGATGTAAAATATATGATGGGACACCATCCACTATTTCCTGTTTTTCATAATGATTATAACTTAGTGAATGATATGAATTCAGAAAACGGTAGCCTGAAAATAATCGAAGGTGTTTATGAAATTGGCTATCAAGGAACTGGTTTTTGTTACGATAATGAGTTGGGTGTGCACAAAGTGTATCTGCAAAATTTTGAAATAAATAAGCATTTAGTAACCAATGGAGATTACCTTGAATTTATGGAAGCTGGCGGCTATTCTGATTTTAACTTGTGGTTGGATGATGGTTGGTCATGGGTAAATGAAAACCAAATAAATGCACCAATGTACTGGCAGAAAATAGAGGGTGAATGGCACTATTACACTCTTGCTGGATTACAAAACGTAGATAAAAACACCCTACTCAGTCATATCAGTTATTACGAAGCCTATGCTTTCGCCGAATGGAAAGGAATGCGTTTGCCTACCGAGTTTGAATGGGAAATTGCTTCACAACAATTTAACTGGGGAAAGCGTTGGGAATGGACCAATAGTGCTTACTTAGCCTATCCAAATTTTGAAAAAGAAAATGGTGCGGTTGGCGAATACAATGGTAAATTTATGAGCAACCGAATGGTGCTTCGTGGTGCTTCAGTTGCTACCTCAAAAAATCATAGCAGAAATACGTACCGCAATTTTTTTAACCCTTCTGAAAGATGGCAATTTACTGGAATCCGATTAGCAAAATAAGATGAATAACACTTTTAAAAACAAAGTTCACGAAGGATTATCTTCGACCCCCAAAACGCTTCCGTCAAAATATTTTTACGATAAAAAAGGAGACGCACTTTTTGTGGAAATAATGAATTTGCCCGAATATTATTTAACCCGCAGCGAGTTAGATATTTTTCAAAATAAAACCCAGGAATTAATTGAAGCCTTTGGTGTACAACCCGATTCATATTTTGAATTGATAGAATTGGGAGCAGGAGATGGCACCAAAACCAAAGAATTGTTAAGAGAATTAGACCAAGAAAATTATAATTTCGATTACTTCCCTATAGATATATCTTCAAATGCTTTGAAGCTTTTAAAACAAGAATTAAACTCACAAATCCCAAACATAAATGTACAAACGCAACAAGGTGATTATTTTGAAGTTTTGGCTTCCTTAAAAAATAGCAAACAACCAAAAGTGGTTTTGTTTTTGGGCTCAAATATTGGAAATTTAAATGATGATTTGGCTTCTAAGTTTGTTTACAAATTGGGTGTTAACTTACAAGCTGGTGACAAAATTTTATTGGGAGTTGACTTGATAAAAGCACAAGACATTGTATTGCCTGCTTACAACGATAAGCAAGGAATTACTGCTAAGTTCAATCTAAACTTATTGGATAGAATCAACAATGAATTGGGAGGAAATTTTGATTTAAATAATTTTGAACACCAACCCGAATATACAGAGGAAGAAGGAATTGCCAAAAGTTTTATTGTAAGCACTGCTAATCAAACAGTAAAAATTGAAGCTACTGAAAATACTTATATATTTACCAAAGGCGAAAAAATTCAAACTGAAATTTCTAGAAAATACAACGATCAATTGATTGAAAAAATAATTTCCAATACCGACTTTAGCTTAGAAACAAAAATACTAGATAGTAATGCTTATTTTGCCGATTATATTCTAACAAGAAATTAATAAATGGATAATCTATAGCTTGTAAATGCTGAAAGTCCAATCTAAAGAGCTATATTAGAGAAAACCTAAATAATACTTTAAAAATGAACGATGAATTTAAAGCCTTGAAAGCAATTTACATCAATTGTACATTAAAAAAATCACCAATGAAGAGCCATCTATGCATGTAGCAGAAATGGGGGTTATTACAAAAGAGGTTGCGGGAACACTTTCAGCTACTTTAGAAAGCTATTACAAAAAAAACGACAAAAAGTCTTTAGTGGAGGCCATTGCCCTAAACTACGGAAATTCATTTAAAATGAATGATACTTAAATTTCTAATGAAATATTAGATGTTTGTAAATATTACTGTAATTAAATTGAAGGGTTTTAACCTTTAACCAAACAATTTAAATGATTAATTTTCAAATACTTCCTCTATGGCTAAACTTAGCACTATTCATTTTAGCTGGAGTTATTGTATGGTTATCTGGTGCACGGTTAACTACATATGCGGATATAATCTCTGATCGAAAAAATTGGAATAAAGCAAGTATGGGATTTATTTTTCTAGCACTTGCTACGCAGCTCCCTGAAATAGTAACTAATACTACAGGCGCATTACATGGTAATGGGAAACTTGTTTTAAACGCTATGTTTGGTGGAATAACAATGCAAACTGCTGTGCTTGCTATTGCAGATATTTTTGTTATTGGGTCAATGACTTTAAGTTATACAGCACAAAAGTCCATCAATCTACTTCAGGGTGTCGTTTTAATATTACTACTTTCATTTGTTTTAGTTGCAATTACGCTGGGTGACACCATTATATTTTGGCACATAGGATTAAGTACTATTTTGTTAGCATTACTCTACGTATTTTCAATCTTCATATTTTTAAATTATGGTAAAAACAATGGCTGGAGTGCTGTAAGCACCCCTCAAGATATAAAGCAAAAAGCAAGTCCAAAAGAAAAATTAGACAAAGGTTCACACACAACTAGAACCCTATATTTATTTAGTGGGATGGCAAGCTTGGCAATCCTTATTTCAGGCGTTATACTTGTACAATCTGCAGAAGCAATAGCAACTCAATCAGGCTTAGGTTCTAGTTTTATTGGAGTAACATTGCTTGCTACCAGTACCTCTTTGCCGGAGTTAAGTGCTAGCATAGCTGCTGTGCGCCTTGGTAATCAGAGTATGGCAATATCAAATATTTTTGGAAGTAATCTTATTATGATATTTCTGCTGTTACCAACAGATATATTCTATTTCAATGGAGCCATATTAAATAGCTCAAACGATTCAGCTCAATTTGCACTTATTTCAGGAATTGTTGTCACGTCCATTTATGTTATTGGACTCATAGTAAGAAAATCAAAAACATTTTTAAAAATGGGTTTTGACTCAATAGCTGTTCTAACAATTTATTTAATCACACTCTATATACTTTATACACTTAAAGATACATAATATGTCAACAACACTTAAACGCTCAATATCTCTTCCCTTCCTAATCCTTTATGGATTAGGAACTATGATTGGTGGAGGGTTTTATGCCTTACTTGGCGAGATTTCTGGAGAAGCAGCTCTTTTTACTCCTCTTGCTTTCCTTATTTCAGGCTTGTTGGCGTTTATAAGTGCTACTTCCTTTGCTGAGTTATCGTCTCGATTTCCTTTTAGTGCGGGGGAGGCTCGTTATGTACAAGAAGGGTTTTCAAGTAAATATTTTTCTACTCTTGTTGGTTGGTTGGTTATATTGACCGGTATTATCTCTCCTGCGGCTTTAATTGTTGCTACTGTTGGTTTTTTACAAGACTTTATTAGTGTTCCTCAAACAATTTCAATAATCCTTTTAGTACTTCTAATGGGAGGAATTGCAAGTTGGGGTATTGGTAAATCAGTTGCTTTTGTTGCCGTTATAAGCATCATAGAAATAGGAGCATTAATTTATATTGTATTTGTTGCTGGAGATAGTTTGGTAGAGTTACCAAGCAGATGGCAGGAAATGTATATTCCAACAACTAACACAGCTTGGCTTGGTGCATTTTCAGGAGCTTTTTTAGGGTTTTACGCTTTTGTAGGCTTTGAAGATCTGGTTAATATGGCCGAAGAGGTAAAAAACGTAAGGAAAAACCTTCCTATCGCAATCTTAGTGAGCATTTTTATAACTACTATCCTATATGTTGTTGTATCTACTATCGCAGTTTTAACTGTATCGCCAGAGGCTCTCTCAAGCAGTAATACACCTGTTGCAGAGATTTTGAGAGGTCATGGGGCTTTTTCTATGAAAATGTTAGGAGTAGTTAGCCTCTTAACAGGAATAAATGGAGCTTTAGTCCAAATTATTATGGCCTCACGTGTTGCTTATGGTTTATCAAAAAAGGATCAAGCACCTACCTTTTTAAGAAAAATTAATTCTAAAACCCAGACACCGATTAGAGCAACTGCTGTAATAACATGCATTGTACTAGTATTAGCAATCTTCTTTCCCTTACAAACTTTAGCGGAGTCTACTAGCTTTATTATATTGATAATTTTTGCCATAGTAAATCTCTCTCTTTGGCTTATCAAGGGGAAAGAAAATAGAGATACCAAGCAAAAAATTTCATTTCCTCGCTGGTTATCGTTACTTGGATTTATTACATCTATCGTAGCCTTGGTATTTCAAGTTTGGCACAAGTTTTTTTAAAATAGTATTTCAAAACATTTAAAACACCTAATTTTTCATAGAAGCATATGAAAATCTAGGAGGAAGTGAAAGTCTAAAATAAGAATCATTGGTTTTATTTCATTATATCGAGTTGCTGAGAACTTAAGATAAGCCAGCCATTATTTTTTTCAGAGCTTTTAATAAAAAATTCTACACCAAGATTGTCACTACTTATTCAATCAGTGTAAACACAAGTATAGCCTTTCTTCCTACTTTAAAAATACCAAGAACAAGATGTGTTTCCATTTGGAAGATTTATAATTTCTCTCTTTTCAACTAATTACATAACAATCATTTCGAATTGTGTAAGACTTATAATGCATTAGATCCCACCTTTGTGGTGTTGTGAAAAATCATTCACCAAAATACAATGAAATTAAGCAAGAAGTGCAAAGAAATATTGAAAATGACTTCGGAACGTATCTTCCGATAAACTTAATATAAATAGTAAAATTATTAAT
>JBBKVK010000077.1:0-9401 GCA_037968395.1 Saprospiraceae bacterium
ATATCAGACTGAGGCAGAATGTAATTTACCTGGGAATAAAGACCTACAAATCTCAATTCAAACATTCTCGGATGCCATATCTGGATGTTGGGTAGATTCCAACCCATGTAGAACAGACCCTTCGTTTACAGGCCCAGCTTGGCAAGTGGATTGTCAAGTTCCAACTGGTGTAATATTTAACCCTAACCCAGTTGAAATTTGTACTGGTGAGACCTTCAATGTGAATGTTTCAACTGAAGATGGGACTAACCTAGAAATAGTTATAGAGTATATTGATAATCCAAATGTGACAGGGATGACTAATCATACTGTATTTGGAAATGGTGATTTTGGAGATGAATTAATTAACACTGGCACAGAAGTAGAAACTGTAATTTATACAGGATATGTAATTGATCCTAATATCATGTGCCCAAGCCCATTAGACAGTCTACTAGTGATTGTTTATCCAGAATTAGAAGTTAATTTTAACCCGTTCTTTATCTGTGAAGGGTTTTGTACAAACATCACTCCATCTACAATAATAGGTGGAACAGGGACCTATGTTGGATATGAATGGAGTTCTGGTGAAACAGGGACCGATGTAATTAATGTCTGTCCTACTGTCTCTACAACTTATATAGTTACTGTAACTGACGATCATGGATGTACTGGTACAGGTGAGATAGAAGTGGAAGTTAAACCTAAAGTAGATGCATTATTTGATCCCACTGAAGTGGCATTTTGTAAAGATGGAATTGAAGACAATGATGATTTAATAACCGTTATAATTGAAGACGGATCCCCTAATTATTTCTTTGATTGGAGTTCTTCTCCTTTTGGATTAACGGGTACAAGTTTTGGTAACTTTGAAAATTATAATGGTGATAGTTACCAAGTAGATGCAGAATTATCATTCGAGTCATTTTTTGGACCTTATGCATTATGTGTAGAGATTGTTGACATGTTTGGATGTGCAGATACTGCATGTATAGACGTAATAATCCAAGGTTCTCCTGATGGTAATTTAGCGCCGACAGCGCCTTTGACATGTGGTCAAACTATGGTTGATTTATTGGCCACATTTAATCAAGGTTCTTCTTTATCTGATATCGATAGATTTGAGTTATATGATTGCGATGGTAATTATATTGACATAGGGTCCGGGAGCCCAACTATATTTGAAGATTTAGATTTAGAAAATGTAGACTGCTTTGTATTGTTGACTTATAATGTTGTAGGATGTATTGATACAGATACACTTCAATTACAAATCACAACTGGCACAGAAGCAATACTTCAAGGTGATACAACTATTTGTATTGGAGAAAATGCAAGTGTAAATGTCAGTAATGAAGCTGATTTTAGCAATCCTACTTATCTATGGAGTAATGGATTAAACACTCCAAATATAATAGTTAGCCCAGATTCTACCACTACATATATTGTTACTGTTACAGATGATGCAAATTGTACAGATGCAGCATCATTTACAGTATTTGTAAATAATCTACCAAAAATAAATATCTCTGGCTCATACTCATTTTGTACTACAAGTTCTACATCTTTAATGGCTACAAATGGGCCAGGAGCTACTTACATCTGGACCAATGCTACCAACGATACTATAAGTATAACGAATAGTGTCACTATTTCTGTTCAAGGTAATTATACTCTCGAGGTCAAGCGTAATGGTTGTTTAAATGATTCTACTTTCTTGATACAAGAACTGACATCATTAACTCCTACTTTGAATGAACCTATACTGTGTGATAATGGAGTAGATACTCTATTTGCTGGAAATGGATTTGCTATGTATGACTGGTCTTATAACAGCAATCCTATTGGCACCGATACTTCGTTTTTAGAAATATCTCAAGCTGGAGAATATGCCGTCACAGTTACGGATGCTACAGGTTGTTCGGGTACAGATGTGGTTACTATTCAAAACTTCCCTACCCCAAATGCAACTGTCACAGATACAATAGAAGTATGTAGACAAAACAACGGAGTGGGTTCTTTCACTATAGATTTTAATGCTCAAGTAACTGGAGCTGCTGGTACTTGGGTTGATACGGACCTCTCTGGGGTCTCATTAGCAAACTTAAGCAGTGTATCTTTTGAGGGTATAACGAGAGACACTTATAGTTTTACCTATACTACTAATACCGCCATGGGAAGTTGTTCTAATGTAAGTGTAGTAATGGAGGTCATAGTTAAAAGCTGTCCTTGTCCTGTTGTAGCCACTAAACCAATACCAAATCAATGTAATACAGTAGGTAATATAGTTAATCTAAACACATATTTGACAAGTCCTGGTGTACAAGTAGGAAATTGGAGTTATGTGAGCGGACCTACAACTTTAACCATTAATAACAATATGGTAGATCTCTCTGGTGTAATGGGTGGTATGTATGTATTGCAATGGACGATTAGTACTCCAGCAGGAACTTGCCCAACATCTAGTCAACAGACTTTAACGGTGTTTGAAACACCATTTGCTGGAATCGTTACAGGCATGAAATCGCTATGTAATGCCAATACTGGACAAGGAGCTACAGATGTAGACTTAAATACATATTTAGTCTCAGGATCTGCATCTGGTACTTGGACTCAAAAATCTGGTCCACCAATCATCACATTACCTATGGTTTCAGGTCTAGGGCTTAATG
Source organism: Saprospiraceae bacterium (assembly GCA_037968395.1). Lineage (GTDB taxonomy): Bacteria > Bacteroidota > Bacteroidia > Chitinophagales > Saprospiraceae > JADKBO01. The sequence continues at coordinate 2,652 of JBBKVK010000077.1, forward strand.
ATGGAGATGTTCTTGTCTTCACATATACAACTACTTCAGCCACTACTCCTTGTAAAGATATATCAGTAGATGTCACAATTAGGATTAGAGACTGTAACTGTCCATTTGCCACAATAGACGTACTGCCACCTTTATGTAACAGTGGCACTACCATAGATTTAAATGATTATTTAATGACTGAGCCTACTGGACTAGCAGGTACATGGAGTATTAATGCAACACCTAATCCTATCAGTGGCAGTATACTTAATGCCACAGGAGTGCCTTCAGGTCAATATTTGGTAACGTACACACTTACTGATGATCCAGGGGTAGGATGTGCTAAGACTTTTACACAGGATGTATTTGTTAGAAGACAACCACGAGCAACTGTGATCGGGTCGGGAAGCCCATGTAACACTAATGCTAGTGGTACAGATATTACTACTGTCAACTTAAACAGTCTTTTGGCACCAAGTCCTTCTGCAGGCACTTGGATGCAAACGGGGGGCTCAGTAACACTACCTATTGTAGGTGGAATTGTAGACTTTGATGGTCAGAATATTGGCGATGTATTTGAGTTTACTTACACTACTACAAGTGCAGTAATGCCATGTACTAATATTTCTGTGCCAGTAACAGTGACTGTGGTAGATTGCAACTGTCCAAATGTAGATATTAATCCTGCTGGACCACTTTGTAATACAGATATAGACTTAGATCTATCATCATTAGAAGGTCCAAATATTGATGCTGGTACTTGGTCAGTATTAGATCCTAACAATGTCAATGTACCAATAACAGGTAAGATTTTAACAATAACAGATTTACAAGCTGGTAATTATAGCTTAATATACACTCTTACTACTCAACCTTCTGGAAGTTGTCAGGGAGATTCTACTCAAATACTTGTAATTGAAGCACAGAAGTCTGCTGCCGTTAATCCAAGAGGTGAAGCATGTAGTGCAGATAATGGCAATGGAGAAAATCTCTTAGACTTGTTTACTTTAGTGACAGCAGGTGCAATTGATGGCAAATGGTATGATTCAAATGGTGTAGAGGTTCCAAATCCATATGCTGCCGACTTCCAAGCTTTTAACCCTGGAGACATGGTAATGATGACTTACGTATTAACAAGTAATATACCATGTGCAGATGTAACTTATCCAGTAGTAATAGAAGTTTTAGATTGCTTATGTCCTACTATCGTGGTTTCAGATTTTGAGGCTTGTTCTGCAGATGGTATAGTAACTTTAACTCCATTTGGAGATCCTGGCAAACCAGGTAGTTTCCAATCTAGTGAAGTGACAATTACAAATGGTACTGTTGATATTTCTACACTTAATGGTAACTTTATTATTGACTATGTAATTAATAGTCCTGAACCAGGATGTCCCGATAGAAAACCATTGACAATGACTGTCATTAAAGCTTATAATCCTGGGATTGCATCAACAACTTCCCTTTGTGTTAGTGATGCAGAGGTTATAGATTTATTTAGTTTATTAGAAAATGAAGACATTGGGGGTGTTTGGAAAGAAACATCAACCCAAGGATCTTCCGGAGCAGCATTTAGTGCTACTAACGGTACATTTAACACAAATGGTCAAGCTGTTGGAAGCTACAGATTTACATATTCTTTCTTAAATAATACACCTTGTCCAGATGTTAGCAGCGAAGTAACAGTTGTTGTTCAAAACATTCCTCCAGTAGATGCTGGGGAGGCTCAGACACTAGATTGTACACTTCTAGAAGCTCTCTTGGGTGGAACAGCTCAAAATGCAAATTTCACATACAAATGGACACATGATGGAGGTAAAACTGTCTTAAATGAAACTAATGCTCAGACGAAAACAAGCTTCCCTGGAGTATTTACGCTGACTGTGACAGATAATATCACTGGTTGTACTTCTTCGGATCAAGTGACGATTGATCTTTCTAACGCTAAGCCTAGTGCAGATGTAAGCTCTAAAAATGTTACCTGTTTTGGTGAAGGAGATGGGTCAGTAAATGTAATCAATGTAATTGGAGGGGCTACACCATATCAATATTCAAGTAATGGTGGCGTAACTTTTCAAAACAGTGCAAATTTCCTTAATTTAGATCCAGGTGATTACCAAATGGTAATTAAAGATGCGGCTGGTTGTGTTATTCCATTAGAAGATATTACAATCACAGAACCTGCCCAATTCTTAGTTGATTTAGGTCCAGATGTTGTTTTAAAGTTTGAGACATTGGTTACGTTAGATATTACTGGTCAATTTGATCCAAATAGAGCAACAAGTATCCTTTGGACGATTACGACGGACAATGGTGATTCAATAATTTGTAATAATCTAACTGATTGTTTCACTTATGAACATTTAGCTAATAAAAATGCTACAATCTGTGTGACTATTACAGATGCAAATGAATGTATTGCTACAGACTGTATTAATTTAAATGTGATAAGAATCAGGGATATCACTTTACCTCAAATATTTACACCAAAGAACAATGATGGTGTAAATGATATTTTCTTTGTTAATGACAACGATGTAGAGAGGGTTGAAAGATTCTTTATTTTTGACAGATGGGGCAACAAGGTATTTTCAATGGAAGATACTCCACCTAATGATCCACAATACGGATGGAATGGTACATTCAACGGTAAAAATGTTGTTCCTGGAGTATATGTCTATGTAATCGAGGTATTATATGCTGGAGGACTTAATGAACGAGAAACCTTTTCTGCTGACATTACAGTTGTGAAGTAATTATAGAAAAAATATAAACAACTCAATGAGGGCTGCGATAATTCGTGGCCCTTTATTTAATGAAATAAGGAAGTATAAAAAATAATTGAAAATAATTTAATTAATATTTTTCTGTTATTATTTAAATATATTACCTTTGCGTCCGCTTACAATAGCATTGACCTATGGTGTAATTGGTAACACAGCAGTTTTTGGTTCTGCCATTCTAGGTTCGAGTCCTAGTAGGTCAACAAAATAGCTCTTCGTTTGAAGGGCTATTTTTGTTTATAGCTACTAGGGCGAGAAGTCAATCCCGTTTGCAAAGTATGAGCACAACGGGAAGTCCTAGTAGGTCAACAAAAAAGCTCTTCTTCTGAAGGGCTTTTTTTGTTTATAAGGTTATTTAACGAATATATATTTAGCAATAGCTCTCAATGGCTAATTTAAATTTAAACCTTATATTTACCTTATTAGCTTTCACAGCAATTAATTATCATAGGTAAAAAGCCTTATTTTCAATAGAAAGATATATGGATAACAATTTCAAATTTTGGCAAAAGTGGTTGACCTACGCAAACATCTTAACTATTGGAGTTGGGATTCTAGTGGCATTTGCAGGAAATTCAATTGTATTTGATTTACACAACGCTTTCACTAAGGAAGTTTTTTTTAACTCAAATGAATTAAACCCTGAAGTATTAAAGTTGAAAAATTGGTTATTTGGGATAATCGGAGGAACTATTGTAGGCTTTCATGTTCTAATGGTCATGATATCAGAAAACTCTTTTAAAAACAAGGAACGATGGGCATACAAAGCTATGTGGTATGGATTATTGTCTTGGTTTGTAATAGATAGCTGCATCTCAATTTACTATGGTGCTCTCTATAATGTAGTACTAATTAATGTTGTACCTTTCGTTTTAATAGGCATTCCGTTACTTATGACAAGGAAGGAATTTAATAAATCTCGGAATAGTTGAAAATCATTCTAAATATAAAATGTCACTTACGAATACGATATTAAAACTAGATTTAAATAGTAAAAAGCTATTTATCATTGATGGCATTGGAGCCTTAGTCTCTGCATTCATGCTAGGAGTTGTCTTAGTTGCGTTTCAAATTTATATTGGCATTCCTAAACCTACATTATACTTACTTGCTGCCCTACCCTGTTTATTTGCAATTTATGATTTTTACTGTTATAACAGCATAACAAAAAATATAACCTTATACTTAAAGGGAATTGCTTATGCCAATATTTCTTATTGTTTTTTATCATTAGGGTTAGTACTTTTCCATTTTAAAAACGTGACTTTTATAGGTTGGACTTATATAATAGTTGAAATTATAGTAGTGCTTGGTATTGCCACTTTAGAATTAAATGTGGCTAATAAACCTGAAGTGAAAATAAAAAAATCTACATTACTACATTCTACTTCAGACTATAAAGTATAAGCTCTAAAAGTATTATCGTATCAATGTAATATCTTGAGTATATCTTACCAATTCTCCTTTTCTTGTTTTAAATAAAACATCTATTATAAAAACACCTTGCTGGACTTCGGTTCCATCCATTTTGCCCCCCCAATAAATTTCACTCGATTCTAACACATCTTGAATGGAATAAACTAAATTACCCCATCTGTCAAATATGTTTAAAAATGATACGCTTTCTATCTCATAGTTCCTGAAATCAAAAGTAAAAATATCGTTTACTCCATCTCCATTTGGTGAAAATATATTTGGGAGAATAATTTCATTATCGAGATTAACTTCAATTAAAAATTGGTCATTTACAATGCAGCCATTCGATGAAGTAATTTGCAAAGAAACCACCATGCTTTCAATTGGCACAATTATTAAATCATCGAAATCAGATTCTTCTAAAAAAGGCTCACTAGTCCACTGATAGATGCCATTTATTATATTAGTATTTACATTAATTACAACTTCTTGACCAAGCTCAATCGACCTATCCAACCCTAAGTCAAGAAAAACCTCATAATAGGATCTTTGAATACTAACAATACTATCACAGCCAAATTGATTGACCAACATCATTACTTCTAATGAATCAAATGGCAATACACATACCGAATCATATACAATTACATTTTGACTTGGCATCAATATATTATTTCTTACAACAATACTATCACAACCCGCTTTGTTAGACAATGTCATATAGTCAATCCCAGCAATGTTTTCATTACATGTCATAGCATCGATCCAAGTAGTATCTGATCCTATAAAAACCATACTATTCACTATTATACTATCACATCCCAAATAATCATAACTCATAGTATCTTTAATATTAACAAGACTTGGATCGCAGGTAGATGTCTCTATAAATAAAGTATCAAGTGGTACGTAATCATATATCTTAGCAATGATACTATCACAGCCTTCAGCAGTCACTATTTTATATAAAAATTGTCCCACAGAATCAATTTGACAAGTCAATTGGTATTGGAAAACTGTATCAATAGGTGAATAAATTGTATTAATACTTACTATACTATCGCAGCCGGTTTGAGTTTGATAGTATTCGAATTTTAAACCTGCTTTTGCCAAGTTACAGCTATAAGTAGTTATACCTATTGTATCCAATGGTGCGTAAGCAGTTTGAATCATTTGGATCACACTATCACAACCAAATGAGTTCTTAAATGAAATAAGTTTGACTCCTTCTTTCAAACTATCACAAGATATATTATTAATAAATACGGTATCTGGTGGCAAGTAAATGTATTCAAAAATATTTATACTATCACAACCTTCTGAAGTAGAAAGAGTATCGTAGATGATACCAGCAGAAGCAAGGTTGCATGTTAATTCCTTAATGAAATTTTCTTTTGATTTTAAATATTTAATGCTCTCGAAGACCAAACTGTCGCAACCAAATTGGTTTTGTTTAACCCTCAAAGTATCTCCTATGATTGTGGAATCACATGTAAAGGTCTCCAGAAGTAGAGTGTCAGATCGAAGAAGATTTGTCTGGTTTATAACAATACTATCACAGCCAATATCTGTCACATACTTGATTGTATTAACACCAACTAGCAAAGGGTTGCAGGTAAATGTTTCCATAAAAGTGGTATCAGACTGTGAGTATGTAATGATCTTGTGAATGACAGAATCACAACCATACATATTGGTCATTACGATGAAAGTATCAATTACTAGATTTACATCACATGAAGTTGTTTCAATAATAGTATCGCTCCTTGTAACTAAGGACACCACATTTAATATGAAACTATCACATCCATAAAAAGTTTTTAAAGTATCTAAGAATGTACCAACTTGATTTCCATCACAAGTATAGCCAGAAATAGTATCTAAAAATGAAGGATACACTAATAAATCCAATACAAATAAGCTATCACAAGATTGAAATGATTCAACTGTGTCAATATAAATACCCATAGTATCTAAATAAGCACCCCTAAAGAAGATGCTGTCTCCTAAACAAATATTTGCAATGGTAGAATCAGTGATCATTTGATTGACTATGACTTCAATAAAACCGTTCCCCTCCTTCAAACATGCATCAAGTGTTGAGGGAATAATTTCATTTATTTGTAAAAATGTAGTCCCTGTTACAGGATAATGTATTATATCTCCATCTAAAACATTCTCAAATAATATGAAAGTATTTGTATTTATATCTCTGATCTCAATGTCAAAAAATTCTTTATACTCTGAATAAATTTCAATCACAACATCTTCTCCTAAACAAACCTCACCTTCTACTGTCAGACTTATAAAATAATTTGGTAAAAAAACCAACTGCACACTATCATAATTAGGGCATTTAATTCCTTCGGTAATGGTTACAAAATATTCTCCAGATGTGGATGGTTTGATTGTTTGTGTTATTTCGCTAGTTGACCATAAATAAGTATCTCCAACTCCTCCATTTAAAATTGCCAAATCGCCTGCACACCTTATTAGGTCAGGTCCTAAGTCAACAGATACATCAATAAATTCGATAACATTTATAAAACCAAAAGCATCATTACTTATATTC
>JBBKVK010000078.1:0-5838 GCA_037968395.1 Saprospiraceae bacterium
AATTTTACTAAAGACAGGTATTTTGAGATCCTAGGAGCAGTAAATAATAAAAGCCAAAATAAAGGGATCGCCCCATCAGGTGCAAACTCCAACCCAGACTTCTATCTAGACCCCAAAGGAACCCTCCATGTCGTGGTAGAGAATGATCCGAATGTGGTGGGCGATTATATTAGAATTAATTTACCTGGAGTTTCATCATTAGATTTATCAAAAGACCATTCGCAGTATATTATAAATAGAGCAAATAGATTTCATAAATATTTGTATTCGTTTGACTTAACAATATTTAATGTTGATTCGATTTATATCCAAGCTTTCGACACCACAGAGCTAAAAATAGTATTTTAATATAACTGTCTCTAAAACGGCCGATTTGGAGGCAATTAATTCAATTAAGTAAATCTAAAGATTTACTATTTCATTAACCCTGCTGCTTGATCAGGATTAATTCAATTACGTAAATCACAGATTTACTATTTCATTAACCCGAACATTCTCATAAACCGAGTAGAGTGTTCCCAAAAACTTTTTAAAAATGAAAAAGATTACATTTTTTCGTATGGCATTTAAAAGCATAAATCCTCTCGTTACCCCCAGCCCTAAAGGGAGGAGAGGCATTCCGTTTAGCATATTAATGCCACTTTGTTGGAGACAGCATTTTGCCTCCCTTTAGGGCAGGGGAAAGCAAAATAACAAAACTACAAATTACCAAATAAAACAAATTAACCCCGCTGCAAAAGCGGGATTAATTCGACCAGAAAAATTATAACTTTTTGATTGAACAATATTATCATGCTTCTTTCTTAGATAATTATAGTCTGATCAATACAATTTGTATTCGATATTACTTTCTAAGATTACAATAATACTATTATCTTTTGATACTGTTTTTATCCCAAATATAGTTTACAGTTTACACTTGACTGTAAACTGTAAACTAAATGAAAACAGCGAATACAATTGAAACGGTCAGTTAAGGATTTGGTTGATATAACCAAAGTCTCAAGAATCATGAGATCATATAATTTGTAATTCATAATTTCCATGATTCGTAAATACTTTCACTTTACTGTAAACTTTGTCTATTTTAATTTAGGTACATTATAACATTTAGAAGATATAAGTTATTTGATTATCACTTTATTTGCTGCTAAAAAAGAACATTAGTTTTTAATGAAACTATTTAGTAATATTTTTAGTTTACAGTTTACACTTTACTGTAAACTGTAAACGAAATGAAAACAGCTAATACAATATTACACATACTCAAAAATAAAGGTGAAATGCCAGTTAAGGATTTGGTTGAGATAACCAAAGTCTCTAGACAAATGGTGCATAAGGCACTGATTCACTTATTAGAGAATAACAGTATTGTGAAAATTGGTAAGTCACCGAAGGTTTATTATCAATTTAAGGAGCCCGAGAAGGATTTAATAGAAGTGAATCTAAGTCTTGAAGATCGCTTTTTTCTAGAACAGTCATTTATTGAAATTGATGAATATGGAAACCTTCTTAAAGGTCAAGGCGCTTTTGAATATTGGTGTAAGAAAAGGAAGGAGCCAATCATGAAAACACTGGAAAAATACAAAGAGACAACAAAAAAGTACCAAGAATTCTTTGACGAATATGGAGTCATTTCTGGGCTAGTCAAACTTCAAAATACAAAAGGGTTTGATATTATTGGTTTAGAAGATATTTTCTACTTGGATTTTTATGCCATAGAACGGTTTGGGAAAACAAAACTTGGGAAGATGCTACACTTTGCAAAACAAGGACAAAATAAAAAATTAAGTTTAGAGCTTATAGATATTATTAAAGCAAAAGTATTGGCTTTATGTCAAAGACTAAAAATAGATGCTGTAGGTTTTATTCCACCTACAATCAATAGGAAAGTTCAAATTATGGACCTTATGGCTTCGAGGTTGCAATTGCCATATAGACATATAGCGATTGATAAAGTAACAGGTGAGATTATTGTGCCTCAAAAAGCCTTATCTAAATTGTCTGATAGAATGGAAAATGCTAGACAGTCTATAATTCCTATTGATAAGAATGCATACGATACCATTCTACTAATTGATGATGCAGTTGGGTCAGGTTCTACATTAAATGAAACCGCTATAAAAATAAAGAAAAAAGGAATAGCAAAAGTAGTATATGGCCTTGCTATTACAGGAAGCTATAAAGGGTTTGAAGTGATTTCAGAAGCATAATTTATGATTCCAGAATTTCAAGACCATATAATTCATAATTCATAATTTACATAATTCGTAATTATTTTCACCCCAACATAAACCAAATCGCTATAAAATGGGAGATACTGCCTCCAAGTACAAATAGGTGCCAAATGAAGTGGTTTTGATATAACTTTTCCCATAAGTAAAAGATGACGCCAGTCGTATAGAAGGCCCCACCGATGGCAATCCACATAAAACAGCGAACCGATACGGTACTGAGGAGGGGTTCCATAATGAAGATGGCCATCCAGCCCATGATAATGTAAGCCAACGTAGAGATCAGCTTGAATTTGTGGGTGAAGAAGAGTTTGAAAATACTGCCTAAGATAGTCATTCCCCATAGAATGCCTAGGATAATCCAACCCCTTGTGTCTTTGAAATGGGTGAATATAAATGGTGTGTAGCTGCCTGCGATCAAGAAATAAATACTGATGTGGTCAAAGATTCGCATCTTTTGGCGAAGAGTGTCATTGTAAATACTGTGGTACAAAGTAGAGGAAGTATAGACCATAATCAGCGTTATCGAATAGATCACACAGCCCCATAAGTACCATGTGTTTTCTGAAACGTAAGCTCGATGTAATATGAAAGGAGTCAATCCGATAAATAAAAGTACACCCAATCCATGAGAGACCATGTTGTAGTTCTCCTCTTTGATAGATTTGATATCGTACTCTAATTCTGGGGGTAGGGTAGTTGGAATATGTTTAAACATATAGACTTAAGCTGTTTTATTTGCGAAATATTCTTTTGCTTTTTCTACCACCTTTGGAGCCAGATAGAGTGTCGCAATCATTGTTGGAATAGCCATCAAGGCAAAAAAACCATCTATTAAATTAATCATCATATCAAGGGTAGTAGTCGCTCCAATGATAATGCTTGCAATGTAAATATATTGATACAGGTGTGCCTGTTTTTGACCAAATAAATAGCCCATACATTTTGTGCCGTAATAAGAGAAAGAAAACAAAGAAGATATGCTAAACACTGCGATACATAGCATCAATAAATAGGGACCTATCGTAGGTAAGCTATTGCTAAATGCTTGATTGGTCAACGTTACTCCATTTGCTGTCGAACCATTCCATACGCCAGTGATTAAGATAGCTACAGCGGTCAAAGTACAAATCACAAGTGTATCTATGAATGGACCTAACATTGCCGATAATCCTTCCTCTATTGGCTCTGTGCTGCTACTTGCTCCATGTGCCATTGGTGCTGTACCAATTCCTGCTTCGTTGGAGAATGCTCCACGTCTTATTCCTAAGAGTATGAGCCCACCAAGACTGCCTCCTAAGAAAGCCTCCCCTTTATAAAAAGTTGGGCTAAATGCTTCTTGAAATATTAGTAAAATAGTATTTGGCAGGTTTTGAATGTTTATCAATATAATCGCTAAAACACAGCCAAAATAAAGCACAACCATGGCAGGTACAAGTTTTTCAGCTGTTTGACTTATTCTTTTTATACCGCCAAATGTCACAATGGAAGTGATGATTACTAATATCAAGCCAATACACAAGTTTGTAAAGTTGGTCCGCTCTATTTGTAAAGGAAGTAAAACGATGTCATTCACTGCTTGAGTCAATTGATTGACATTAAAGACTGGTAGTGCTCCAATCAATCCAGCCAAGGCAAAAAATATCGCCAAGGGTTTCCAGCTCTTACCCATGCCTTCTTCAATGAAGTACATGGGACCTCCTTGCATGGTTCCCGTTTCATCTCGTCTTCGATACATGACAGCTAAACTGCAAGTAAAAAACTTAGTCACCATTCCGATCAATCCACTTACCCACATCCAAAAGATTGCTCCTGGTCCTCCAATAGATATGGCAACCGCAACTCCTGCAATATTGCCCATGCCGATTGTAGACGATAGAGCCGTAGTCAGAGCTTGAAAAGGACTAATTAAGCCTTGGTCAACCGTAACTGTTTTAGCCTTTTTTACGTTTTTAAGAGCCAAGCCAAGATGACGTAAGGGTAAGAATCTAGATTTTATACCTAAATACAGGCCTCCACCGATTAAGATAATAACCAAGGGCAAGCCCCATGCGATGCTGGCAAATTCAGAAAAGAGTACATCTAGTTTTGTCATCATGTGGTCATTCATTCTTGGTGTATTGATCAAAGTAATAGTAAGACTTTTTCACCATGTCTGCTTCGGATTTTGCGATAAAATATCCTATAGATCCATCTAGAAAACCTCTCTTGAAAAAGAATGTCGTGAAAAACCTACCTAATGGGCCAATCATTCTCTTTAATTTTGAAGGAGGTTTTTGTGTAGCAATCCACTCTTTTGCCCGTAGCTGAGCATAGTGATCTAGTTTTGTAACCAAACTTTCTTGTGTAGGAAAAGAGTAGTGGATGATAAGGCCGTTTATTTTTTTTAGAATCACATTTTTAGGTAAAACCAGGGATTCATGGACTTTGGCGTCATTCCATTTTGCATCATTTCTATTAAAAATCCGTGGCATGAATAGTGGGTGCCAACCCGAATACTGCACATTGGTTTCGCCCAGTTTTGTCATTCTATTTAGGCTGTAAACAGTATTTGTTTCTAAAGCAAGGTTTTGAATGTTTCTAATCAAGTCCTCGTCTAATTCTTCGTCAGCATCAAGACTGAGGATCCACTTATTTAAAGCTTTTTCATTTCCGAAATTTTTATTGGCACCATATCCTATCCATTCTTTTTGATATACTCTTGCTCCAAGATTCTGAGCGATTTGAACGGTACGGTCCTCACTTGTTGCATCCACTACTACAATATCGGTACTCACCTTTTGGCAAGACCGAATGCATCGTTCGATGTTGGCTTCTTCATTTTTGGTTATAATGACAACACTTAATTTTTGTCCTTCTGCTAACATATAATTCCTTGAGCAATGAAATCTGGATTGAGCAAATTTTCTTTATTGTACGTAAGGGATAATTGTGTGGTAAGGTCTACCATGCTGCCTCCAGCTTCTTCTAATATAAGTTGTGGAGCTGCCGTGTCCCACTCCATTGTAGGCCCTAATCTTGGGTAATAATCTGCTTCATTGTTGGCGATCATCAGAAACTTCCATGAACTCCCTTTTGGCAATATGATTGGGTTGGTAAATCGCTCCAGGTGTTTTTCTGTTTTATTCGACTTATGCGATCTAGACGCCAATACTCTAACATTTTCTTTTGTTAGATCAAAACGACCACACTGTAATCTACAAGTCATTCCATTATTGATGCGATAATACGATCCTTGTCCTTTGATAGCCCATGCAATGCCATGCTCAATGGGTGTACCGACAACTGACATTACAATCGTATTTTGATAACATAGAGCAACATTTATGGCAAATTCATCATTTTTTTTGACAAACTCTTTTGTGCCATCCAGAGGGTCTACAATCCAACAATAGACAAATTGGGATCTGGTCTCAAAAGGAATCTCTTTGTTTTCCTCCGAGATGATGGGGATCTCTGGTGTAATACTTTTGAGCCCTTCACAAATAATGTCATTAGAGGCATTATCGGCTTCTGTGAGGGGCGATTCATCGTGTTTGTAGTCAATTGTAAAGTCCTTTCTATAAATATCCATGACGACCGTATTTGCCTTTTCTACAATCGG
>JBBKVK010000079.1:0-6812 GCA_037968395.1 Saprospiraceae bacterium
GTTTAACAATAAACAAGTAATAGTTAAACAAAAAAGTATATATTAATTATAGTAAAGCGAATTACCTTAAAAAATAGTTATATATAAATATAATTAAACCTAATAGTTTTTTAAAAACAAAAAATATTATTATTTGATTTAAAAAGTAGCTTTTGCCTGAACTCTTCCAACATGTACTACAGGAGCAACTCCAGTTTTACGACCATCATAGGTAACAGATAAATCGATATTGTTAGCAAGTCGTCTAGTATAACTCAACCTCCAGATATAATTAAGTCCATCTTTTAGTCCCTCTAAAATATCATATTCAATTGGTGTATTAGCCTTTCCAGTAAAATCAACATTTACCAAACTAAATGCTAAATCCAATGCAGAATTATTCTTCTGTCTTTGATTATATGCTATAGAGTAGTCATTGCTCACTGCTCTTTCCTTATCATTAATCTGTTGTACTCTTTTATCAAACTTGTACTTTAATACCAATCGTCTACTCGTCCCCATCCTAATATTCAGTTCTGGATTAAGCCTTAAGAATTTAATCTTAAAATCCCTAGAGTCAAACAATTCTGAGTCATAAGTTCGATTACCATTACTACCAGTCAAAATAAGATCTGTAGCCCTCACAATATTCCAACGTAACCGTATTTCATTTTCGATGATGCCTCTTTGCTCAAATCCATTAATTTGATTAGTCTTATTACCATTATTACGATAAGTATATGCCAAATCGTACTTTGGGTTAGTCCTATTAAAATATATAGCATGTGTATTTAAAGAATTAAAGCTAACTAAAGTGCTATCTACAGCTATAAATGCAAATGGGTCTAAAGTGGCACCTGATTGATCCAAGGTCTTATTCAACAGTCTCATGGTCGAACTTGTGGTGAATTTGCTGATCAATTTTTTGAAACCTTTAACAGGTATTGTATCCCTTGCCCAAAACCTTGCTGGGTCAATCCTAAAACTTTGATTAAATGCTAAATTATTTGTCCTAATAAATTCATTATTGGGCACTGTAATCCTAATATATTCTGACAAAGGATTAGTGGGATCAAACCTAAAATCATTGATACTTTGAGTGGCCGAAGTAGTATCAGACCCAACATATACATAATCTCCCCTACCTAATTCCACTTTTCTAAATACAAATTCTAACTTAGGTTCTTGACCAGAGTTTAATTGATAATTTGTAGTGGATATTACCCCACCATTTAAAGCTTTCAGTTGGTAATCAATACTTCCTAATATAGTACGCTTATCACTTTCTGTAGTTACCAAACCTGGTTCTAATACCTTAAAGTCTCTGGTTTTTATGCTAAATCCTAAATTAGAGTTGGTGCTGGCATTCCATCCTCCACTAAGTTCTATTTCATCAATATCAATTGCAGGAATGATATCATCCCCATTGCTAAATCTATCTATCCTTTTATTGTAAGAAAAAGCTCCATAAACTTCACTATCTGGATTTGTCCGTATATATGATTTCAAGTAATCAAAAGAGTAAGCATTCGAAAATAATGAATCCGTCTCAGTAGATCTAATTTCATTATTTTCTCCTTCATATGTGAATCCAATCCTTAAGTTATTCCACTTTTTTATACCCTGAGATATTTCGAAATTTGGTCTGATAAATTTTGTGGATACATCTTGAGTAGTTGTAGAGGTGTAGGTTGGTTTACTTCTTAGGTAGAATCCCTTTTTATTTAGATTTACATTCATACCATGACGCTTTCCTTCGAATAAACCTCGGATGTCATAAAGTGAATAATTATACAAAATGGAAGCCTCACTTCCTTTACTAAATCCTATTTCCCCATTAAACAATTGTTCTTTCTCCATAAATTGGAGATTAGTATTCCAATCTCTAGAAAACTCGGATGTCCGATATGGGTTTAATGGATTAAAGTCATTTTCTAGAATTTCTAGTGTAGCTTTATTTATTAGTTTCCAATCACTGCTGTCCGAAAGTTGGAATTGAGTAGAATAGCCTACCTGTCCAGCAAAACCTACATTGTCTCCATCGTCAATCAATGACAATCTGTTTTTATCAAAATCTGTCAATGCAATTTCACCAATAAATTCTGTATTCGGAGATAAACGATATTTACCTCCAATCGACATAGCTCTTTTTTGTTCTGGTGGTATTAATTCTATAATAGGTTGATAACTTCCCAAATTTTCACCAACGTACTCGTAAACCCTACCATTTGCTCCTACAGATTGATTTATTGCATAGTTACCTTTATTGATACCAACTTCAGTAAATACTGCAACCACTTCTACACTGTCTTTTGAAGCAGAGTATTTCAATATAAATTCATCTGTTTCTTGAGGGAAATTTTCATTTTTTACCAATTGGTAGCCTATAGAGCTCCCCAAATTTTCCTCTTCAACATATCTAATACCAGATCGTATGGATTTTGCCCTATCATCACCACTATTTGCTAAAATCAAAAGATCTGTAGTATCTAGCTCGATTTGACTAGTTGTAGATTTACTGTCTTGCTCTGAATAAAAGTTAACATTCACTTCAAATTTCTTAGAAGCAATATTTGACTGTACTGAATATAAAGTCCTTGGGTAATTTAAGTCTGTGTATTCAAATTCTACGATTACTCTTGTCTCCTTAGAAACCAGCCTATTTGGAGAAAAGACGATATCCGCTGTACTGTAATCGATGATATAATCATACTCAAGCCCTCGCTTTATTAGTTCCCCATTATAATACACCTTTTCAGAACCAGAAAGTACAATGATAAACCTTTCATCGTTGTTGCCTTTTAATCGATATGGACCTTGATTACCTTCTCTTACAGCAATGGTCTGACGAGCAAACTTACCTCTAGAACTGGCGACATTGGCATTGGTTTGAATTGTTGTGTTTTTGTTGATATTAGAAGCTGTGGTTACTCCCAATCCTTTGAGCTTTTTGTAATAGTTGAGGAAATAACTATTAGGCCTGTTTAATACAAAATCTCCTGCGATTACAGAATGTTTATCCTTTGACACTTCTATAAAAACTCGATCAAACTCTTGTAAAACCTGAGTATTACCTTCAGCCTGTATAGGAATATTGTCATCCGATATAGCAGCTGCTAGCTTAAGACCATTACCAAGATCGCCTGTCATTTGTAGGTCGAAATTAGAATTAAGCACCAAACTCTGGCTATTGCCTACAGAGAAACCTCTTGAAAAACTACCATTATAATTTAGTCCTTTAGCGTTAATTAAATCATTGGCATGAGGATCTTTATAAGGTTCTAAATCATACCCAATATATATGTCAGTCTCTCTTCTCGTCATTCGATTGGTATCGAGTAATGAAACCTTTTCATTAAAAGAAAATGGGAAAACCCTATATTCAAGTATCGCATTTTGGCCTGAACCGATCCTTGTACAACTCGTGGAGTCAATTGTGGCTAAGGAATCAATCATATCTAGTACAACATCACTATAAGTACTATCACCTATGATTAACCTAACTGTCGACAATTCTATAAAATCCTTGTTGAGTTGAACACTACAATCTTTTACAGGGATGCGTTTTAGGGTATTACTTCGTCCAGTTTGTCCGAATGATATAATACTGTGCAGTAAGCAATACACTATCCCTATGAATATTTTAAAGTTCACAAATCTATTAACGGATGATAAGGATACAAAGGTACAAAGAGCCCAGTGTATTTAGGGAATTAATACTTAGAAGGTGACTCGATGCTAAAGTTTGCATATAAAATATAGCCCAATAATATTACAAACTTTTGGTCCGTCCACCATCCACTGGCAGGTTAATTCCGGTTATATACGAAGCTGCAGGTGAAGCCAAAAAAGCAATAGCTGCTCCAATTTCTTCGGGATTTGCAAACCGTTTCATCGGAACTTGGCCAGCCATTTCAGCAGTGACCTCTTCGATTGATTTGTGCTGTTTTTTAGATTTATTGTTTATGATTTCACTCAATCTTTCAGTTGAAGTTGCACCTGGCAATACATTATTGACAGTAATCCCGTGAACTCCTACTTCATTGGCAAGTGTTTTGGACCAATTGGCGACTGCACCTCTTATCGTATTCGATACACCCAATCCAGTTAATGGTTGTTTTACAGAGGTAGAAATAACATTAATTATTCTGCCATATTTATCTTCAATCATACCAGGTAAAACCAATGTGGCTAATATCTGATTGCAAACTAAATGCATTTGAAAAGCTTTCATAAATTGTTCAGGAGTGGCATCAGTAATGTTTCCTCCAGCAGGACCACCAGTGTTATTCAATAATATATGAATATTTCGATCTCTTATCAATCCATGAACTCTTTTTTGTAAATCATCTGGATCCGAAAAATCTGCTACTAAAAAACTGTGCTTTTGGCTGGGAGTGTTAGGCAGTGCATAACAAGCCTCACCCAATGATTCAGCATTTCTCGCCACTAAAATTACATTTGCTCCCATCAATGCTAATTCATGAGCAGCAGCATTTCCGATACCTCTAGAACCTCCACAAACCAAGGCATTTTTATTTGATAAATCAATATTCATAACTTGTTCTAAATTTGAGATTTAATTATTTTTTTGCAGCATCCACTAGCTTTTGAAGGAATGGAGATGCAAATATAAAGTCGTGTAGCCTTTGGTTATCGCTGCTCAAAACTTCATCTTTAGATCCTTTCCAAGCTAATAACCCTTCATGCAATAAACATATGTTTTCACCTATTTCCATTACGGAATTCATGTCATGGGTATTGATGACAGTGGTAATGTTATTATCTTTGGTGATAGACAAAATAAGTTCATCTATAGTTATAGACGTTTTCGGATCCAGACCAGAATTTGGTTCATCGCAGAACAAGTACTTGGGATTAAGTACAATAGATCTTGCAATACCAACCCTCTTCTGCATTCCACCACTGATTTCAGAAGGAAATTTATTATTAGCCCCTTCTAGGCTTACTCTTTCTAAGCAAAAATTTACCTGATTTTCCTTTTCCTTTTTGGTCTTTTTGGTAAACATATCCATCGGAAAGCGGATATTTTGCTCGACTGTCATAGAATCAAATAATGCATTCCCTTGGAAAAGCATGCCTACTTTCATTCTGATCTCTCTTAATTGATCTTTTTCTAATGTTAAAAAATTAATATCATTATACCATATCTCACCGCTAGTAGGAGGATAAAGTCCAACTAAAATCTTGAGTAACACAGTCTTTCCAGCCCCAGATCTACCTATGATTAGGTTGGTTTTCCCAGCTTCAAAAGTAAAGTCTATTCCCTTCAAAACCTCTTGATCACCAAAGCTTTTCTTTATGTTTTCTACTCTAATCATATCAAGCAGTTAAGATTAATGCAATTACGTAATCGGCAATCAAAATCAAAATGTCACTATATACTACAGCTCTAGTGCTTGCCTCCCCTAATTCGATGCTTCCACCTTTGACATGATAGCCTTGATAACAAGATACCATTACAAGTATGTAGGCAAAAACAAATGCTTTTACAAACATCATGAATACATTATACGGTACAAAAAACGACCTTATCCCTCTGACAAAATCTGCTTCAGAAAATAATCCAGTCGGAACTGAAGCCAAATATGCACCAACAATGGATAATATAGCTGATAGTGCTACCAAAATTGGAATCGCAATCAATGCAGCAATCAACTTAGGCATGACAAGAAAACTTGAAGTGTTGACCCCCATGATTTCCATAGCATCTATATGCTCTTTTTGCCTCATTCCACCTAACTCTGCAGCCATGTTAGAGCCTACTTTACCAGCTAATACTAGACACGTAATCGTAGGTGCCAACTCAATGATCGTCATATCTCTGACGATATAGCCAATGTAATATGCCGGTATCATTGTGTCTGCCATTTGATAGGCAAACTGCACAGACGTCACTGCCCCAATAAAAACAGAAATCAAAAAAACAATGGTCAATGATCCAATGGCAATATCATATAATTGCCTGATCGTCTCTTGGTAATACATCCTGATACTTTCTGGTTTTGTCATCATCTGACGCTTCCAAAGTATAAATTTACCAAAATGATATGCTAACTTAATGTCCATGCTTTATGGCAGTGATTTTTGTTAAAGTATGACAAAGGTACTTTTTTTAGAATAAGTATCAATTATGTTCTTCTCTATCTTGTAATGCTAAATGTTCAGCTGCAGCATTTAGCTGATCGTAAAACCCTTCTCCTTTATATCTAACTATGGCATCCTTTACAAACTGAAATACTGGCACTTTCAGTTCTTTTCCTAGACTACAAGCAGCAGAGCAGATATCCCATTGGTCATAGTTCCAAGATTCAAAACCTTGCTCTTCATACTTTAGTACTCTTATTGGGTACAAATGACAACTAATTGGTTTTTTAATGGTAGAACCCCCCTTATTAAAAGATGCCTCTATACCACATTTTGCAATACCCAATTCGTCTTTTGTTAGAAAAACACAAGCTCCATCTTCGTGTAAATTTGTACCCCATTTTTCATCATCGCCATAATATTCGAATGCCCCATCTTTGGTGATTTTGCCAACTGATTCTTTCGATAATCCTTTTAAAATTACAGGTAAGTTGGACTGAATTTCATCTTTCTCATCATCTGTAACAGGAGCACCATAATCGCCCTCCCAACAACAAGCGCCTTTGCATGCATTGAGGTTACAAACGAACCTTTCTGTCATGATTTCACTACTTATTAATACACTATCAATCTCAATCATTTAGTAATTCTTTATGTTTTTGCTTCACAGCTGGATATCCTGTATAATATCACCGATTAACCTTATTTTTTTATATCAAAAACAA
>JBBKVK010000080.1:0-5779 GCA_037968395.1 Saprospiraceae bacterium
GATAATGCTTCCGATAATATATGTTTTAATGATAGTGTAGATTCTTTTGTTGACTGCCCACAATGATTACAATAGTTAGTCTCTTCTTTTAGAGTTTGATCGCAATTAAGGCATTTATTAGTCATACACTGTTGAAGTTCTTATCATCAAATGTACGAAATATAGATTAATATTCTCGTAGATATAAAAAACGCTAGAACTGATGAACATCAAGACTATTAAGGTAGCATAGTCACAATTAAGTCAATTTTTATAATAATACCTATAAATATTAAACCCTCTTGCTTTTGGCACCTATCTTTGTCTAGAATTAATCTAAATAAGATGGAATTAGATTCAACATTGCCAGAAGTGAGGGGCTGGTCACCTCTGAAAAACGATCAAGAACACGATTTTGGAGCATGGAGATTTTCTTCCATCACTACACAGTGTAAGAAAAAAACTTGTTGCAAAAAGTATGCTAAAGGAAAAACCCGCTGCAAGAAATGTCCTAAAAAGTAAACTATTGAGGTAATACATTTACTGATAAGATATCCTTATCAAACAAATATAAGCCTCCCTTGTCATCTCCAATAAGTTCCAATTTGTCATTTAACGTTCTAGCTAGAGCTTCCTCTTCTATCTGCTCAGCAACATACCATTGTAAGAAATTGTGTGATGCATAATCTTTTTCATTTAAAGCCGCTTCAACACAATTGTTGATGTTTTGAGAAACCATCATTTCATGTTCCAAAAGCAACTTAAAAGTATGTTTGATAGAAGGGAATGTTGTTTGTGGCTGTTCTAACGCAGGGACCATAGCAAATCCACCTCTTTCATTGATGAATTTAATGAGTTTTAGCATATGCATCCTTTCTTCATCACTATGTCTGTAAAAAAAGGATGTTATATTGTCAATTCCAGGTTGGATTTCAGCCCAAGAAGCCATTGCTAGATATACTTGTGAAGATTGTGCTTCAATCTTTACCTGCTGATTCAAAATGGCTTGCATAGTTTTGGAAATCATACTTTTTCTTTTTAGCTTTAATTATTACCTTGTTTTAACAATGGTTGCAAGATAATTGTTTTATTCAAAATAGTATTATAAACTATTTAGCAAATTAGTAGGATTGAAGTAATTTAATAAAAATGTACTTTTGTAATAACAGAAATGAAAATCTAAGTTGAGAAGGATTCTACTATTGTTGTCGTCCTATGAAAGGAGGCTTACTTGTATAAAAATCTATGCTTAAAAATTACTTTTTTTTACTATTCATTTTTTGCTCATCGCAACATGGCATTGGGCAAAAAAATATTGTCGTTACTTTCAGCAGTTCTGATTCTAACACTACCCTATTGAAACAAAAGAACATAGAAATTACAAAACTTATCTATTACATTTCAAATATAGAATTACTACAAGAAGACAACAAGTCTGTCTACATTTCGAAACAAAGTTACTTAATTGATAACGCCATAAATGAAGAAACTGTCCTTGGTTTATCAGTACAAGAAGGTTTGTCATACTCCCATATTCGATTTCAGCTAGGAGTAGATAGCCTTACTAATGTGGGAGGAGCATTAGGTGGCGATTTAGATCCGATTCATGGCATGTATTGGACTTGGCAAAATGGCTACATAAATTTTAAATTGGAAGGTAGCTCTCCATTATGTCCATCTAGAAACCACAAATTCACTTATCACTTGGGAGGATATCAAGGAATCCATTCTTCTATCACAGTTGTATTGCCAATATTAAATGATGATATTCATATAGTACTCTACCTTGACCAAGTTTGTAAAAAAATAAATTTTGTAGAAAATCACTCCATAATGAGTCCATCCATAATCTCTAAAATGATGATGGAATCTGTTGGTAAAAGCTTTAAATCGGTACTATGAAAAAAGCTTTTATAATCTTATTCTGCATTGTATTCTACTCATTCTGTCTGTCAGATTTGATAAATTTAGACATCCCAGATTATTTTCCTGAGATGACGTATGATCTTTCAAAAAACGAACTAAATGATGCTAAAATACAATTAGGAAGAAAGCTATTTTATGATCCTATTTTATCTAAAGACAATACCATTTCTTGTGCATCGTGTCATACATCATACAATGCATTTGCACATACAGATCACGACCTGAGCCATGGCATCAATGATGCAATCGGCCTTCGTAATGCACCACCTCTTTTTAATTTAGCTTGGTCTAAATCCTTCAATTGGGATGGTGCTATCAATCATTTAGACATGCAAGCTTTAGCTCCCATCAATGATGTAAATGAAATGGGAGAATCAACCGTTGGAGTAATAAATAAATTAAATGCCGATGAAAACTACCGACAGCTTTTCAAGCAAGTGTGGAAAGATACAGTCACTACAGAGTACATGCTAAAATCACTATCACAATTTCTGGTGACACTCGTTTCTAGCCAGTCTAAATACGACGCAATGATTGAGGGTCAACTAAGTTATAATGTGCAAGAACAAAACGGATATCAACTATTTAAAAAACACTGCAATGATTGTCACACTGAACCCTTGTTTACTACTGGAGGATTTGCTTATAATGGTTTGCCAATTGACTCAACCTTGAATGATTTTGGAAAAGGAGCTATTACACTTATCAAGCAAGATTCCTTAAAGTTTAAAATTCCCTCACTGCGAAATCTAAGTTTTACATATCCATATATGCATGATGGTAGGTTTCAAAAATTGAGACAAGTAATTGATCATTATACTGCAATTGACACCAAAATTGAAGCACTTTCAGAACCGCTTAAAAAACAAATAGTATTGACGTCTAATGAAAAAGTAGATCTGGTTGCTTTTTTATTGACATTAGACGACCATGAATTTACGAAAAATAAAAATCATCAATACCCAAGAGAAATTCTTAATTCAAATCTTAAACAAACAAATTAACACATCTAAAAATGAAATCAAAATTACTAAAAATTGCTGCCTTTTGTCTTTTCAGTTTCATTATGTATGGACAAAGCAGCCCTGCCATTACTTCTTTTTTACAAAACACATCTGGAACAGGTACGTATTATGTAACGGGCAACTCTACAGCTATCAATAATAACATTCTTTACAATTGCCAAAAAGTGGAATATTCTGCAGATTTTGTATATGTGCATACTACAGGTGTTCCTGCGTATCCTACTGGGCCATTTCAAGATGGCAATCCATCTCAAGCCTCGGATCAAAAGGCTATTTATAAAATTCCTCTAGCTCCAAAAGAACAAACAGGAACAAAAAACAATACTGTCGGTGGAAATATTGGAGTATTCATTAATGGCGTTTCACTATTTGACTATAGAGATGGAGTAGCTTGGAATCCCAACACTAATACGATCTGCGGAGGACCAGGTAATCCACCATGCCCAGGAGGGATGGGAGCTACTAATGACTGGAATAGAGACGCTATCCCTGCAGAAAAGCAAGGTTTTGATTGCTCAAAAGCACACCCAGCAAATGGAAATTATCACCACCACCAAAATCCATCTGCTTTTAAGCTTGATCTTGATGTTGTATCGACCGTTTGTAACCTATATGATGCAGATGGACTTTACGCTATTGACCCAAATGCACATTCACCACTTATTGGTTTTGCCTATGATGGCTTTCCGATATACGGTGCTTATGGATATAAAAACAGTGATGGTACTGGCGGAATTGAACGTATCAAAAGTGGATATAGTGGAAGGAATATAACCCAAAGAAACACCCATGCGAATGGATCAGCTGTTAGTAATGGCCCTGAAATATCAACTACTTACTTCCTCGGATATTTCAGAGAAGATTATGAATGGATAGACCATAGTGCTGATGATTATTTAGACATTCATAATGGCAGATTTTGTGTAACGCCTGAGTATCCAAATGGTACGTATGCATACTTTGCCACTGTTGATGAAAACTGGAATAGTACTTACCCTTATATTGTAGGACCTACATTTTATGGTGTGTATGAACGTAGAAGTGTTACATCAGTTAATGAAAGCACTACTATATATTCAGGTTCAACTGCTACGAATGATTTGTTCACTTTGTCTAATGTTACAGTGTTTCCTAATCCGTCTGCAGACCTTATTGCTGTACAAATTAATGAACTTGTAAAGAGCAACATTGAAGTATCGCTTATGGACATTAATGGTAAAATAATAGATACTAAGACTATTAGAAATGGTAGCACAATAGCATATTTTGATGTTCAAACCCTATACGATGGAGTATATATTGTCAAACTTCAAAGAGGCCAAGAAACATTTAACAAAAAAGTAATTATTAATAGGTAAAGCTAAAGGTTTGTGCATATTAAATCGTCTAAATAAGTATTGAAATTATTTAAAAACTTAGAATTAAAAGATGATAAAATATTCAAAAATGATGATTGCAGTATTGCTATTATTACAAATAGCATGTAAATCAACTAAAAATACTACAGCAAATGATGAAAGAGGTGACCATCCACGTGAAAGGGGTGAGGGTCAAAAAGACATCAGCCAAATGTTTGCTCAGATGGACATCAATAAGGATGGAAAACTATCAAAAACAGAAGTAAAAGGGCCTATTGCTAACGATTTTGCAAAAATAGACAGTGATTCAGATGGCCATATCACACTATCTGAAATGGAGAAAGCTCCAAAGCCTCAAAAAGGCCAAAGAGGACCACGAAAAAATTAAGTAAGTTTTGTTTTGTTAAAAACATTTGGGTATAGATCCGTACATTAGGTTGTACGGATCTATTTTTTATTTATACAGAAATTTTGTTTATGTGGCTTCGATATTTGATGGTTTACTCATACAACTCGGAAGCTTAGATACTTTTAGAGTATTCTTATAACATATTTGTTTTAATATGACGCTTTAGATGTATAGGAAATCTGTATAATATAAAGGCAAAAAAAACTGTATTAGACTTAGCATAGGCGAGTTTTTCTACCGATAAAGTTGTACTGATTTTCATAAATATATGTGATTATTTCGTTTAGAATGGGTATTAATTACACTAAAATTGCTTTAATATGAAAAATTAAACGATCTTTAAAATCTTTCATGTTTTTTATTTACTTTAGGGTATTATTGTTAACAATATTTTTGTGTCAGTAATTCATCAAAGTTATTTGGAAATTTTATGAAGATGATGTTAAATTAAAGAAAGTAATAATGGTGATTTCTGTAGTGATACCATGCTATAATGTGAGTAAACATATTGAAGATGTAATTAGTAATTTACCTGATAATATTACGTGGATAATAGCAGTAAATGATTGCTCAAAAGATGATACGGATGAAATTCTTACTCAACTACAAGTAAAGAACGACAAACTTATCTATCTCAAACATGCTGAGAATCAAGGTGTGGGAGGAGCCATGATTACAGGATTCAGAAAATCTATTGAATTGAATTGTGATATCACCATTAAAATGGATGGTGATCATCAGATGGACGCAGCCTATATTCCGGCTCTTATTAAGCCTATCATAGAAGATAGGGCTAATTTCACTAAAGGAAATAGATTCAGAGATTTTAGTGCCTTGCGTAGAATGCCTATCATTAGACGGATAGGAAACCTGGGACTTAGTTTTATGATTAAAGCAGCTTCTGGGTATTGGAATATATATGATCCTTCTAATGGCTTTATTGCAATTAGTAACGACACGCTAAAAATTGTTCCTGCTGATAAACTACATAAAAGATTCTTTTTTGAAACATCTCTCTTATTGGAATTATATTATACAAATGCAATTATTGAAGAAG
Source organism: Saprospiraceae bacterium (assembly GCA_037968395.1). GTDB lineage: Bacteria > Bacteroidota > Bacteroidia > Chitinophagales > Saprospiraceae > JADKBO01. The sequence continues at coordinate 5,755 of JBBKVK010000080.1, forward strand.
TACCAATGAAAGCACAGTATGGGAC
>JBBKVK010000081.1:0-8701 GCA_037968395.1 Saprospiraceae bacterium
ATATAATATAAGGATATATATTTTAAAAATAAATTAACGAAATGTTATTTCATAACAAATACTTTACCCTATATTAACAATAAACTAATTTTATGCCTTTGGCAAATGAAAGCATTTACCTTGATTATGTGACTTAACTATATAATGTGGTTAGAAAGCACAAAAACTAAGGTTACCAAATTGAAATGATTTTAAGAATTGCTACAATTTAGAATTAGAGTCCGTTTGTTTAAAAGTAAGTCATAGTCCATACAAATTTATCAAATCATGTACTGCATGAGCCTCTATTATATGAAAGTTATATTTTTCATTCTTTTTACAACATTATTGATCTCAGTGTCAGCACAGAAGACTTACACTGCCGCAAAGCTTGTAGATGAGATCGTCCTTGATGGTATACTTGATGAGCAATCATGGCAAGGAGATTATGTAGGTGAATTCATACAATATGAGCCTTCCGTAGGAGCACCACCTTCAGAACTGACTAAAGTAATGATTAGATACGATGATAATGCATTATACATTGGTGCTCAACTTTTGGATACTCAACCACACTTAATTTTACAAGAATTGGCATTAAGAGATAATGGTAGCAATGCTGATGCTTTTTCCATTGTATTAGACACGTATAAAGATGGTATTAATGCCTTTGCTTTTTCAGTGACCGCAGCAGGCGTTCAAAAAGATTTTAAATACAGCAGTGATAGCGAAGATTATTCATGGGATGGAGTTTGGGAGAGTAATGTCTTTAAAGACGATAAGGGTTGGTATGTAGAGATGCGTATCCCCTACTTCACACTCAGATTTGCTCAAAGAGAGGAGCAACTTTGGGGTCTACAAGTAAATAGAGAAATTAGAAGACATAGAGAAAGTAGTTTTTGGAACCCAGTAGATCCCAATAAAGATGGTTTTGTCAATCAGTTTGGAATTTTAAAAGGAATCACTAATATCAAACCTCCCTTTAGATTATCAGCTACGCCATATGTATCAACATATTATAACTCCAGTTTTAAGCCTAAAGATAAAGGTTCTTTTCAAAACGGAATAGCATATTCTGCAGGATTGGACTTAAAATTAGGACTTAACGATGCATTCACTTTAGACATGACCTTAGTGCCTGATTTTGGACAGACAATTTCAGATAATCAAGTCTTGAATTTATCACCATTTGAAGTGTTCTTTGAAGAAAATCGTCCTTTCTTTACCGAAAGCTTTGAATTATTCAACAAAGGTCAATTATTTTATACTCGAAGGGTTGGTGGTATACCAATAAACAAAAGATTTGTAAATAGCCAATTAAGGAATAACGAAATAATACTAGAAAACCCTTCAACTACTAGCTTGATAAATGCCACAAAAGTCAGTGGTCGGACTGGTAAAAAAACAGGAATTGGAGTATTTAATGGCATAACAGCTCAAGAAAATGCAATATATAGAGATACTATAACTGGGCTAGATAGAGCGTATACTACAAGCCCAGTATCCAACTATAATGTAGCAGTCATAGATCAAGCGTTGAAAAACAACTCTTATATTACCTTAATGAACACCAATGTATACAGACACGGTGAAACTTACGATGCCAATTCTACAGGATTGTATACTGCATTTAATGATAAAAATCAAAAATTTGGCATTAGGGCAAGTGGAGCAATGTCTAACCAGTACACATCAAGCAATAATATTTTTGGTTATACATACAATGCAGAAATAGGTAAATACAGTGGCAAATGGACGTATCAATTAGAACATGGTGTAGAATCTGATACCTACAATCCTAACGACCTAGGAATTCTTTTTGCTCCTAATGAAAAATCCACAACAGCTAGCCTAGCATATAATAACTACTCTCCTAAGAATACCAAACTAAATAGATACCGTTTTTCAGGCGGAACCAATTACGCTTCTTTGTTTAAGCCTAATGTTTTTACAGAAATTGGAATGTATTTTGAAAATTTTTGGCTTTACAAATCAAGAGATGCTTTTGGGTACACAGTACGATGGACTCCTAAAGGCACTAATGACTATTTTGAACCAAGAGTTACAAGCTTTAGCACATATTTGCATGCTCCAGCTTCTGCACAAGTGAGTGGTTTTTTTAGCTCTGATTATAGAAAAGTATTCGCATTTGACGCCAGATTTGGGGTCAGGACATTTGAGCAACAAGGTCGTAATTCAATAGACTTCTCTTTTAGCCCTAGAGTGAGATTTAATGATAGATTTTCTATGTTTTTCAAGACAGGAGTTGAATACCTTACTAACAATCAAGGTTTTGTCAATAGGTTTCAAAATGGTTCGGACTTGTTGTCGATTTCTCCTAATGCCGTATTAATTGGTCAAAGAGATAGACAAATTATAACCAATGTCGTAAATGTCAAATATATTTTTAATAAAAACATGGGGTTGGACCTTAGGATTCGACATTATTGGGATAAAGTAAAATACAATTCATTTTATAGTCTAGTGGATTCTGGTGTTCTGACAAGTCTAGGTTTTGATGGTTTGGATGAAAATCGTAACCCATATTTTGATGTAAATACTAATTTCTTCAATATAGACATGCAGTATCAATGGAGATTTGCACCTGGTTCAGACCTATTTATAGTTTGGAAAAATAATATAACTCGAAGAGATAATGCATATGCTGATAATTACTTGAAAAATTTTGGAAACTTATTTGACCAATTGCAAAACAACAGTATCTCGGTAAGAGCGGTTTACTTTTTGGATTACAATAGATTTGTAAAGAATAGCTAGTTTTTAAGATAGGTCAAAAACCGGGTAACCAAAGGTTCAGCCTCTAAAAAGAAATCTCGTTTCCAAACTAAAACTACTGAAAATTAGGGTCCTAAATAGAAAAATAAGTACCTAAACAACTGAATATCTATATTATTTTAAGCTAATTTTATTTTCCATTCAATATTGAAGGATATTTAATCGTTATCCTATTGCTAATGACAATTTACCTATGATAAAACTCTTAAAGACTATTACATTTGCACTATTCATTATTCTTTCCCAAATAGTGGTCAGTCAAAGTGACCTTTCTATTGGAGAATGGGAGTCTCACCAATCATACCAGCAATCAAGCTGGGTTGCTCAAAGTGACAATGACCTTTTCATTACAACTGGTAATGCATTGATGAAAATCAATAAAAAAGAATTTAACGAAGAAGGGCTAATTACGCCTCAATACTTTTCAAAGATCGAGGGATTGTCTGAGTCTCAGATAGACAAGATGCAATTTGATAGATTTAACAATCAATTGATCATCATTTATAAATCAAGTAATATAGATATAGTCAGAGAGGAAGGTATCATCAATATACCATTTATAAAAGATAATACCAGCATTGTTGGTAGTAAGAGTGTCAACGACATCCATATAGCCAATGAAAGTAATTGTTATTTTGCTTGTGCCTTTGGGGTAATCAATATGGATCTTAAAAAATTAGAATTTAAATATACTACATTCACTCCTACTCCAGCATTGACAATTACTTCTGACGACAATGATGCATATTTAGGCCTTGATGATGGTTTGTACAAAATACCATTAAATGATAATAACCCTATTGACTTTTCGAGATGGAAGGTGCTTGGATTATTAAATGGATTACCAACTCCTTTTACATACGGATGTGACAATGTTATTGCATATAATGGTGAGATCTACGCTTATATAAATAGTGAAATTTATAAAAGTTCAAATGGTATCTTTAGTAAGCTGGATATCGATATTCCATCCGGATATGTAGTACAATTTATGTCTGCAGACTACGAAAATCTAATAATTGGACTTAGAAACTTTAATACTAGTAGAGCAGAAATAAGACGAATTAATAAAAATGGTCAAATAGATCCAGGAGGAGCCGATTGCATAAATCAAGTCGTTTATGGTATAGAATCTGAAACTGGAAAAATCTGGTATGCTGATGGGTTTAGAGGCATCAGATATACTGATGGATTTAATTATGGTTGTAACATTCTATCTTTTGATAGTCCAAGATCCAATGCATGTAGTCAAATTGAAGTAAAAAAAGACAAGGTATTCTTTGCTTCAGGAGGCGCATCTGACAATTATGCCATTTTATCAAATAGAGATGGAATGTATATATTAGAAAATAACAAATGGAACAATATAAATGAAACTAAATACCCAGAAATTAGTGATAGTTCCTTTTTAAATTTTGTTTCTGTTGCTCCTCATCCAAAGCAAAATAAGGTATTCTTAGCAAGTTACTGGGCAGGAGTTATGTCTTATGATTTAGACACTGAAGAATTCGAATTTTATGATGCTTTTACACCTGGAGTAAAACTACAAGGATCAGTACCTACTGACAAAAGAGCTCGTACTGCCTATGTAGAATTTGACAAAGATGAAAACCTTTGGATCACTAATTTTGCATCACCCCAACCATTGGTTGTAATGACAAAAGAAGGTATCTGGTATAACTTCAATGTACCTGGTAATAATAACAACCTAGCTAGAATAGTCATAGATGATAACGGATATATATGGACTACTATCATTGGTAATAATGGAGGTGTACTCGTTTATGATACTAATGGAACTTTGGCAGACCCAACAGATGATCGATCCAAAGTATTTAACAATTCTAATAGTGAACTGCCATCTCCTCAAGTAAATAGTCTTGCTTTAGATTTAAATGGTGATGTTTGGGTAGGGACCAATCAAGGTCCTGTATCTTTTGAATGTGATGTGTTTAATAGTAATTGCGTAGGTTCAAGACGAACTGTATTAGAAGATGGAATAGCTGCTAAACTACTAGATACTGAGGAGATATTGGCAATAGAAATAGATGGTGCAAATCGTAAATGGTTTGGTACTAAAAATGGCATCTTCGTACAGTCACCAGATGGAGAAGATAAGATAGCTAAATATGATGAAGACAATTCGCCATTGTTTAGTAACACAGTGCTAGATTTAGACTTTGATGATGAATCAGGTAGAATGTATATAAGCACTAATAATGGTATTCAATCAATTAGAACGGAGACCACAGGGGCAAAATTGACACATGCCCCAACTGTTTTTGCTTTTCCAAATCCTGTTACACCTGATTATGTTGGCCCAATAGCAATCAAAGGGCTTGGACGAGATGCCAATGTTAAGATTACTGATCTTAATGGCAAGCTTGTACATGAGACAACCGCATTAGGCGGACAGGCCATTTGGAATGGAAGAGACTACACTGGAAGAAGAGCAGCTTCAGGAGTTTACCTTGTCTTTAGCAGTTCTAAAGTTAGTTTTGATACCAGCGATGAGTATGTCACTAAAATAATGGTGATAGATTAAACAGTAGATTCTAACACTACATTTTTATATCTTAACAAACTTTTTATTAGACACTTTCCCTGCAAGGGTCTTCACAGATACAATATACATCCCAGGTAATAAATCAGTGATGTCAATTGTTTGACCAGATTCTATAGAATAAGTTTTAGTCACTCCCGAACAACTAAGTATTCTAATATCTGCTAAAATATCGTCAGCTACTATTGTTAATTGATTTCTAGCTGGATTTGGCAACAATTTGAGTGCTGAATTTAGCTCTTCTTTTACATTCGTTACATCAGAAATAGTTAGATTATCAATTAAGTTTGCGTCATAATCAAAAGGACTTGGATTGTCTTTTGGTGATCTATGCGCAAAAAACTCTATCTCAAATTTTCCTTTAAAATTGGAAGGCAACTCATATGATTTATTGACAATAATTGCTTCTTGTTGGTTAGATATTAATTCAGAAAAAGTACTACTCTCACCACTGTAGCTTACCCTAACCAGTGCTGCATTTTTTTCTAACTCTGGATAATTTGTAGAATTATATCGAAATTGAACTAAATCAAAACTTAAATTTGGTCTTGACATACTGGTAAGATCCAAGCAACCACTAATCCCAGACTGCCCAAAAGTAACTTCATCAAGATTATCAGTGATAATGGGACAAGGCACTCTTGTTTCACCTTGCGTAGCACCATATGCGGCTAAGACTGGCTCTAAATTGTATTCTATCAAAGACTTTTTGGTGAAGTTATAAGTGATTAATTCTCCAGTAATTGACAAATCTGAAAATCCATTAAAATAAGACTCTTGTAAAGTTTTTAACTTACTTAAATTAGTCTTGTTTCTGGTACCTTCATTTTTAATAGCTCCACTTGTAATAAGTTCAGTGGTTATTTCTTCTGTAAGGTCTAATTCATCTATGGTATAGGGTATATATCTTGAGGCTCCAGGAAATAGATCACCGTCTAATATAAATTGATCTTCGTAGACCACCACATCGTTTGATCTAACCTTGATTTTGTAAATTGTCCCAGTTGGAATAGTAGAACAGCTTTTATTAGACAATGTGTGATAACCTTCAGCAAAATCAGAAAAACATTCAATAAATTTCAAGCCAGTAGAAGATAAAATTAATAATGGCTCAGATTCAGTGAAGTTTCTGAAATAGCCAAAATCATAATTGTTATCTGTGATATCATCTTCATTTAATATTTCACATCTAAAAAAGTAGGTCTTCGTTTCATTTACATTAAAAAATTTTGGCAATGAAAAGCTTAACTTTTCACCAGAATATAGATCTTTTAATAAGACTATTTCAATGATAGTATCGAATGCTCCAGTCATGGCAAATTTCACAAATAAAGTATCACCTTGTAGAGCTGACTTAGTGCCAATGTTTAATATTTGATAATTTATATCATAATCAAAATCTGTATGGCAAGTAAGACTTTCAAGGTCCAATACTAAAGGTTCTAAGTCATATACTTCCTCTTCGTCTTCATAAGGTAACCCTACGGCTTTCCAGGCTTCAGTTACAGAGTTCATCATTGGGCTGTTCTCTCCATATAATTCCTTAGTAGCTTGAAGGGTGAGTAAATGTAATTCTGGGTAGGTGGACGATGGTGTTAAATATGCTCGCTGAGTTAGGAATACTACTTGTAAAACCTGTTCGATAGGCATTGGTTGTACAATATATGTTATCTGGTTTTCATTGACACCATTTTTACCTTCAACCATTAAATAAAACCAATGATTAAAAACTCCGCTATTGGTGTGGACAGCATTATTGTAATCCCAAAATTCACCTCTATAAAGTGCTGGGTCTTCATAGGCATTAGGATTTACCATTGATCTAAAAAATGAAGAATACTGTGAATTTGCAAACTCAGGTCCTAAATCCCATGAAAACCTACTATTATCATATAAATATTCGAGTGATTTGCCAAATATGTCACTCATTGACTCATTGATAGCTCCAGATTCATTAGCATATATTAGATCAGAGGTGTAGTCCGTAATACCATGCATAAATTCATGGCCAATAACTGACATAACAGTCAAAGGATTGTGATGACAATCTCCATTGCCAAAATAGGCATTTTGTCCATTCCAAAAAGCATTAAGGTATGCTCTGCCTCCGTTGACATGGACCACGGGATTCATGCCCAGGCCACTTCCATTTAGTCCTTTCCAACCAAATAAATTGTTCATCATATCGTAGAATTTAGAGGTACAAAAATGGGCGTCCAATGCTATTTCATCTTTATTATCATTCGTTTGATCCCAATAGTTATCATCATCATAATAAGGTAGATTCTCACCAGTAAAAGCACTATAAGTTGTGATATTTCGAATTGGGTCATATAGCTTAAATTGGTTAGGGCTTATAGAATCGACTATAAAGGATTGTTCTCCATATTGTCTTGTCTTACCTTTTCCTTCAATTGCAATATTACATACTATAGACTGCTTATGTATAACTCTCCCATTATGGGCATCTAGCAATATTATTTGTCTGTCGTAAGGGTTAGCAATATTAATACTCATCAAATATGCCTGGGTGTAGTTGCCAGATAGCTTGGGATATAGTTCATCAACTATCACTAATTTTGAAGATTCGACTTCGATGTTATTTGAGCTATCTTCTGTTAGAAAAAAGTAGTCATTTTCATTTTTAGCCGAGAGGTTTTTAGCAATTAATTGTTGAGCATTTTCTATTGTTATACTAGGTTTGGTGTTTTGATATATGATATTAGGATGTAGTTGTCCATTACTGTAAATGACTTTCTCTTCTTTTAAATGTATATGGTAATTTGCTCCTATTACTTCTAGGCCTTGGTAATACTGTTTGTATTTTAGGTGCTCATATGCTTGCTCTGACTCAAATGTATGGTCTAACTGAAAGTCATTTTTGTTGATGTTGGCCTCTGTTGTTAAGTCTTTTATAAAATCTTCTAAACTAATTGAGTGGCTTGTTGTATAAGACTTATATTTTCGAGAAATATCATTTGCATTATTTTGTGCACTAGCGCTTAATGGAATTAACGCAGTTAAAAGGAATATAATAATTGGTCTTGTCATGTCTTTTGGTTTAAGATTCTTAGATCAGAGATACTTTTGATCAAAAATAATAGACAAGATAACAAATCAAACGGAATGTGTGGATAATTGCTTCATAGAAAAATACAATCTGTATTTAGAAACGACAAATTCAGATAAAAAAAAAAGAGATCGGTAAATTTCCCCCTTACCGATCTCAAATAACAATTGCTTAAGTAAAAAATCCTTAAATAATCTGAACTACGGGTAGTATTGCATATACCTTGCCAAAGAGTGCCAATTTTTATAAATTGATTAGGTAATTAATACATTATAAATATACATAATATCTAT
>JBBKVK010000082.1:0-12229 GCA_037968395.1 Saprospiraceae bacterium
AAAGTTTAGAATAAAACACGACTACTAATTGTAAATGGCAAAACTATTTATTATATTTGGAGACATTTTTAAACCTAAATAAAAATTAACACTATGAGACACTCAACACTCAACACTCAACACTCAACACTCAACACTCAACACTCAACACTCAACATTAAGTAAGTTTATTTCTATCAAAGCCTCCCTTGTGGTTTTCTTTTTTAGTTTATTCCTTTTTAGTTCATCATGTACCAAATCTGATAGTACTTCCTCGAAAATTAATCAAAACGATATCACGGTATCGACTGCTGGTGGGTCTCTTGGCTGCAATTTTAATCCTGCAGGTTGTACAATCCATTCGGGAATTTCCACTCCTGTGCCATATGCAGGGTGTTCTTATGAAGTACACTTTACTTATTTTGTTTGTCCTGATGGAGTTGTTATCAGAGATATGTTCTACAATCAACTTGGTGGGCAAGCTTGTGGTTCATTTGATGCAAATATTTTGAATCTCATTGCTAATAATCAAAATGCTGCAGCAAGAGCTCAATTAGATGCAAGGCATAAATTTATGGCTGATCATGTGCAAAATTATATCCTTAACGCAGGTAATTTTAATAAATTAAACTACCAATGTGGATCAGCTACCAATTTTACATCTACATTTATAGCTGCTGATTGTATTGCAATTTGTGGATCTGAAGGAACGATAATCGAAGCTAATTGTGGTGGTACATGTTGTATTAAGAAACAAGGATTTTGTTATGATGGAGAGACTTTAATGTTGGTGGGATCTCCCATATTAGAAAAAGGCGATGATTCTCCTTGCAACAATGGGGTTCATAATTGTACACAAGTACTTAGAGAATGTGATGGTAGTGATTGCAAAAGATTGGGAGGTGGGTTTCAAGTCTCAGCTCAACAAGGTCACAAGGATAATTAATATCATAAAACTTTAATATTGAAAAATTTAATTATTTTCATTATATATTTATCAGGTAGTTGTGTCTTAAAGGCACAACTACCCGATTATCCATATGAACCCTTAGACTACCCAACGATTAGCCCTATTTGGTACCAGACGGTATATGATAGTATCGAGGGATTGGGCGAGAACGATGGGTACAACTATATCTTCAATATAAGAGGAGTAGATCCTATTGTCACTGAGAATGAAATATATTCTGTCTACACTTTTAGAGGCGAGGGTGATTTGCATGCAGGAGTGATTATTGAGAAACGAAGCCTCATAGACGGCAGTCTTTTATGGAAACAAAAATTTGATATATTTAGCAATGACCGGCAAGAAGTACCAAACCATATTTATTTAGACGAAGATGGTAATTTGGTTATTTTAGGGATGAAGAGATATAATCCTTGGTTGGTTGAGGATGAAAAAGCCCCAAGAATTATGGCTTGGGGAGGTAGTAAAAATTGTCGATTTACGAAACGAGTCTACCAGGCAAAGGATGGTGCTTTGCTTTATTACAATGATCCAGATTTAGACAATCTTGAATTATTAAAGATTCAAGTATCAAGTGGATTGAAGTTCAGAACAACATACGATCACCTGCATGTAGCAGAGAAAAATGTTTATATTGGTCAAGATGTAGATATTTTAAATTTGCCCGCTAAAAGCATTCTTACCTTTTCTGAATTAAATGATGACGGTTACTTAATTGGGAATATAGATACTTTAAGATATCAGGGGTATAATGATATCCGAAATTTTGCCCCGTTAGAAGATAATTTAGGCTATATTGATATAGAGGAGTATTTTGATACCTTGGGTGGTAAGCATGCTAACCTTGTATTTATTGATGAAGACTTTAAGCTCATACGAAAGCAGCCCATAGAGCTTCCTGACCAATCGGTTAGGTTGACCTTGTTAGACATTAAAGAGGGTAGATTGTTGATAGGTAATACTTTAGATATTATACAGCCATACAACAGACAAGAAGTAGAAACCCTTATCTATGATTTTGATGGTAATATTCTTAAATCTAATTATATAGGTAATTTATATTTTTCATTTTATCATATTTGGGTCATCGAATGGGATGAAACAGAAGTGATCTTAGCAGCAGCAGGTATACGTTTATCAGATGTAGGATACTTTTTGCATTTAGATATATTAAAGAGTGACCCAATAGGAGGTTATGTATTAGAAAAAACGCATCTAAATAAAGACCCCAAACGGTACATAGAATTACATTATATTAAGAAGTTAGGAGATGGGAATTACTTGCTTCAATTTTATGAATCGGTTTATTATCGCCAATCAGATGGCATTTGGTCACAAGATGCGAAGGCGTATGCTCAAAGCTTTATGGTGGTTAGTCCTTATGATTTAGGTGTATTGACAAGTGATGTAGTCGATGTTCCAAAACAAATCATCAAAATCTACCCAAACCCAACCCAAGATCAGTTAAATGTGGAGTTTAGCGAAGTAACAAATGGCAGCCTTGTACTATATGATTCGGTAGGGAGAAAAGTCAAAATGGTGCCAATTAAAGCAGAGGTCGCAATGAAGGTAGACATGAGTAATTTGGCATCTGGTCCTTATATTATCAAAGTTTTAGATGAGTTGAATAATCAAATGTGTTTAAATATGAAAATCATTAAGATATAGATGATGAAAAAACTACTCACTGTCCTTAACGGCAGCCGATAGTATCGGCGTAAAGTAGAATGTCAAAACAACTGTAGGTCAAGTGTTAAAGTTTAGAATAAAACACGACTACTAATTGTAAATGGCAAAACTATTTATTATATTTGGAGACATTTTTAAACCTAAACAAAAATTAACACTATGAAACACTATGAAACACTCAACACTCAACACTCAACACTCAACACTCAACACTCAACACTATATAAATCAGATATACTTATCTTTGCTGTGTTTCTTTTTTATTGTTAGTAATCTTAATGCCCAAACATGTACAACCAATAACCCTTGGCCTCCTATAGCAAATGAATGCTTTACAGATGGTGGAGACGTAAGAAGTATATTTCTTACGGGATATTGTGGCACTCTATCAGGTGGTACAGTGTCTGGTGGACCTATGGGTATGGTAATATCTGATAAAACTATAACTATTGATGGGACATTATATGTTGATCAAGATGTTGAGTTTATTAATTGTACCTTGAGATTTACTGAAAATGGAAGTATTAAAATTACAAAATCTCCACATTGGTACCAACTTGATGTCTTGGATCCTGGCTTTAACTTTAATTTTAAAAATATCTTGAAATTAACTGACTGTATACTAGAAGGATGCTATGGAGCTACTTGGGGTGGTATTTCTTTTGGTGCTGGGGAAGGAATTGGGAATGACCTAATAATTAATGGATCTACTATCAAAGATGCAAATCATGCTATAACAGGAGTATTTGGAGCTAAACAAGGATCATTATTGGTAGAAAATTCTATTTTCAACAATAATATTGAAAGTATAGTATTGTCTGGTGATAAAATAAGAAACCTTACTATCAAAGACTGTAACTTTATAAATAGTCAAGTAGCTATAAACGTATCAGGCCTAAACCGTGATATCGGAGATAATGGTTCAAATGGACAAACTAGAAAGAGATTCTCTTTTTTTCTCAATCAGACAAATGAATTTAGAAACTGCTTATATGCGATTAAAGCTGATAATATACAAGGCTTACAGGTTGAAAATCAAATCATGGAAAATGTAGGCTTTGGTGTTTATTCAAACAATATGAGAGGAAATTTAACCCAAAGAGAAACATTTAGGTTAGTGAATAATATGATTGAAGCTAACTATCCCTTTGAATTTCGAAATACAAATATTAAAGGAGAATTAGAAGCTAGTGTCAATATAACGGGAAATGTACTTAATAGTATTTATGGTAACGCTATCCTAATTAATAATCTAGAGAATGGTCATTTGACTATTAATAATAACACTTTTAGTGATTTTCAAAATGCTGTATACTTATTAAATCTTAAACTTAATGACTTTAATCTCAATAGTAATCAATTTTCGGATAATTATCATGGAGTCAGGTTACTTAGGACTCAAAATTTACTAGAAGGATTAGGTTCGATGGCTAATAATACATTTTTTCCAAATTCAAATACCGAACAAAGAGTCTCGCTAAGATCTCCTGAGATCATTAGAATTGAAGACAATACATTTGATGTGGATGGTAATGTACCAAACTCAGTGTACAACGTATTTGACATCACAGATGGCACTTTAATGGATTTTAGAGATAATACTTTTAATGTGTCCAGGACCTACCCTAAATCAACAATTAATATAGCTAACTCGATGGGTACAGAATTTTGTTGTAATATTCTAAATGGTGGACAATCTAGCTTGCATGTCTTTGGGACAAATAGGGATACAAAGATTAAGAACACCACTTTTAGGAATAATGATATGACACTGGAGCAATCCATGATAGGTCCTCAAGTCGATGAAGATGGTACTCAATTTGGTAATCGATGGCAAGGAGCTACTAATGTTGGTGAATTGATTTCCTCAAATTTAGCACAAGCCCCGCTTGATAATCAATTTAGAATAAATGAGTTAGAAGGGAATGCAACCCTTGGTATGATGAAACCACAAATGATCATTCCGTCTAATATTTCTGCACAATGGTTTTTTGATGAAGATATGGCTTCAGAAACTTGTGAAAATCAAATGAACTGTGGATTTATGAGATTTAGATCTGATATCGATCCAGAATCTTGGATCAGCCCACCAGATTCCATTCCTAATTTGGGCACTTGCTATCCACAAGACTTAGACAGAGATGGAGATGGTATCTGTGATGATAGTGATCCTGATCCAGATGATGCTTGTGTACCCATAATGCAAGATCAAGATGGAGATGGCATCTGTGATCCACTAGACCCGGATCCCCAAGATGGATGTAATCCCATATATAGAGATACCGATCGTGATGGCATCTGTGATACTTCTGACCCAGATCCATGGGATCCATGCCTACCAAATTTTGTAGATACGGATAATGATGGAATATGTGATCGGATGGATCCTGCACCTACTAATCCTGGAGTATACAATATTCCTGTAGAAGGACCAAGTAGCTTAGTTTCTTTAGATCGAAACGGTGATGCATTAATTGCGCTAGGATATAATACTTCTGCTCCAGGATTGAATCTCTCTATAAGTGATCTTGAGGCAATAGCAAATATGACATTTACTAATGTCGACTACGAAGAACTTAACTATATAGAATCTAAATCTTACTTGTATAAAATATTATTGTCTTCTCCTTATTACCGATTACTAAGCCCAGTATTAGAGAATGCATACCAAACATTAGGTACAGGAGATATTGGGACTTTTGAGGAATTCAATATGTTATCAAAATCTGTGCATAAATCAAGTAATCTTAATCGAGATGATTTGCTTTTAAAGGATTTATATTTAAATCGATTGAGCAATGTGGCAGCCCATCTGACTTATGATAATGGGGATTCATTGTTTATTGAAGAGATAGAAGCTGTTATTGACCTGAAAACAAATGAACTGTACTCTGAATTTAGCATTATTAACGTGGACATAACGCAAAAGAAGAATGATCAATACAATGAAGTGTCTTCATTGCCAGTTAATTATGATGCCTTGAGTGAGCTAAAAGAATTTTATAACATTGATCTAGGATATGCGATATCATCTAATCCTACTAGTCTGTCTCAAAGTCAGCAGAATGTGCTTTGGCAAATAGGGAACTCTTGTCCATTGGTGTTTGGTAAGGCTGTTTATTTAGCACAAGATCTGTTGGTTAGCGAAGGCTTATATACCTATGAAGATTTTAATATGACATGTACAGGACCAATAACTAGGAGTAAGACAAAAAAAGATTTTACTAATTCATATATTAATGTATTTCCAAATCCAACTAATGGACAACTCCATATTAATGCTGATCGACCAATTCATCACTTGGCAATATATAGTATGACGGGCCAGTTGCTGAGTGAAATTAGCAATGCTGCCGACAATACTATTTTAGATTTGTCAGCATATAAGTATCAAGGATTTGTAACTTTGAAAGCTATTGATTTTGAGGGTAGAATATCTACCCATAAAGTAATATTGATTAATGACTAGACTCTTTCTATTTATATTCCTTATTACCCACCTCCCACTTTCTTCTCAAAAAGAAGATTTTGTTTGGATCATGTGTGCAGCATCTAATAATAGTGTGAATTCTTTAGGATACCAAAATGGAAATACAGTCTTGGATTTTAATTACGATCCAGTACAGATTTACTACGATTCATTGGTAACCTTGGATATGACTGGTACAAATGCCAGTATCTGTAATAAAGATGGTCAGCTTATTATGTACACCAATGGAATGCATGTGCATAATGGACATCATGAGGATATTCTTGGGCTGGATACGATTGGATATGGAGAGTATTGGGAGAGATTTAATAATAAAAACTGGTATCCTGACGGCTCTAATTGGCTGTCAGGATTTCCTGGTCAGCAATGGGCTCTAATCTTGCCAAGACCTGGAAATAAAGATCATTATTTATTATTTTCAGTATATAGAGACTTTGTAGAAACTAAAGTTTTTTCATCAGAGCTTGAGTTAAGGACGACAGAAGTTTTGATAGACGAAAATAACCCAAGAGGAAAAGTGTTAATTAAAGAACAAGTTGTCAAGCAGGATACATTCAATACCTCTTTGAATGCAGTTCGTCATGCAAATGGACGAGATTGGTGGTTGATCACCCAGCGCCAAAATAATGAAGCGTATTTTGTCTATTTAATTAACCCAGAAGGTATAAGTCTAGTTCATGAATTTAATAATGCGTCAAAATTCAATTCTGTCATCAGTTTGGGGAGATCCTATTTTAGTCCGGATGGAAGCAAGTATGTTGTAGTCGAAACACAAGGCGATACTTTGGAGCAAAAGTGGATTTCTATTTACGACTTTGATCGATGTACTGGTAGTTTGAATCGGGATGAATTTAAAATAATTTATAATAATCAATTATTTACTGGTTCTTTAGCTTTCTCTAATGATAGCAAGTACCTCTATGTAACAGAAGGGGAGCACATGTATCAATATGATTTGTCTGAAGACGAAGTATTAGCAACCGAACAGATCATAGCAACATGGGATAGTTCTTATTTGCAATATACCGAATTTACGAGTAAAAACTATCTTAGGTTTGGTTATATGGTCAATGGACCAGATGGTCGGATCTACAATACACCACCAGGTAATGTAAGATCATTGCATACCATAGAATATCCAGAAGAAGAGGGAGAAGCGGCTACAGTCATTCAAAATAAGATCACCTTACCAACTAAAAACTTCAATACCATACCAAACCTAGTGCATTATAGGTTAGGTCCGATTGACGGTAGTGCTTGTGATACCTTGGGCATAGACAATATGCCCATAGCTAAATTTAGATATGAAGTAGACACCTTGAATCCATTAAATATACGATTTACGGACTTAAGCTACTACGAGCCCGATGAATGGATGTGGGATTTTGGAGATGGATCAAATTATAATGGTAAGAAGCCTTATTGGCATGAGTTTCCTCAAGAAGGCACCTATGATGTCTGCTTGAATGTGAAGAATGAGAATGGGCAAGATATCAGTTGTAGGAAAGTACAGATAGGAGACATATCAGATACCAATAATATTGGCAATAATCCGATGATCAATCTGTATCCTAATCCTGTGGAGACGAATCTATTGGTTACCATATCAGATTATATCCCAATAGAAGGTAAGATTGAGCTGTACAATTTACTAGGTCAAAAGCTCTTTGATCAACGGTTATATTATGGATTTAATAATTTAGATTTATCTAATTTGTTATCAGGAGTGTATGTTTACAAAGTGTTAGATAAGCAATCTCTACTTGAAAGTGGATCCGTTATTAAAATGTAATGAAGTCCTATTATCCTCCATAAGATGCCCCCCACAGCCTTAACAAAAATTTAAGTATTAAAAACAAAACCTTTTGCTTAGTTTTGTCGTCTTAAAAATGTTGTGATTCATATCACGACCTAATCAAGACATAACAAAACAAATACATTACATGAAAACATTAGTTTTAAGTTTATTTTCAATTTTAATTTTCACAGCATCAGTTAATGCTCAGGCAAAAAAAGGAATTTCAATGACTTTCGCAAATGAGCATTTAGACATTGGAAAAGTAAAGAAAGGAGAAAAGAAGAAATTTGATTATGTATTTACCAATACAGGAACAGAAACATTAACGATTGCCATTGTCTCTGGGTGTGATTGTACCACATTGGATTGGCCAAGGACTCCAATAAAGCCTGGTGAAAAAGGAACGATAAACGTGATTTTTGATAGCACGGAAAAAGAAGAATCTGAAACAGTTGATGTGGATATCTATCTTAAAAATTTGGATCCAAAATCTGGAGAACAGTACTTTAAAATTGTGGATTACAAATTTGTTTTAGTCCATTAGATTTAAGGCTGATTCTAGTTAATTATGGTCTTGATTAGTTTCAAATAGTGAAATCTCAAATTCCAATTTGATAAATTATAGTAGTTTTGTAAAAATGTTATAACAATATGAGAATATTATTTTTGACGATTCTTACATTATTAAGTGTTTATGTTCATGGTCAAGAATCGTTTTCTGTAAAGATTAATAGAGATACAGTTTTCCTTGGCAATTCTTTTCAATTATCTTACGAGATTGCCAATATTGATGGAGACTTCAAAGCTCCAGACCTTAGTGATTTAACCATTATATCTGGACCCAATACAAGCATGTCTATGTCTATAATGAATGGGCAAAGTAAAAAAACTTCCACTTATTCTTATACGATATTACCTGAGTTAGCTGGCGCAATTAATATTGATCCAGCTACCTGTATTACAAGAGATTCTGTTTATTCATCCAGCCCAATATCTGTCATAGTTGTTGAAAATCCAGATGGCATCATTCAAGAAGATAACCACAATAGTTTTGGGTTTGATGGGTTCTTTAACATGAACCCATGGGGCCAACAAAATGGGATGGAACAAAAACAGAAGCCAGCCATTTCTAGTAAAAGAAAAATGAAACGAATTTGAGACATTTGATCCTCATTTTTATTTTAGTTTTTTTCTTTGGACCTATCATTGGGCAGTCAGGACAATGGTATATTAATGCTGAAAAGCAAGTAGGAGCTAATACAGCTTTTAGTGTAGAATTTGTTTTGGAAAACGCCAAAGGAAGTAATTTCCGACCACCAAATTTTAATGGGTTTCAGGTATTAAGCGGTCCTAGCTATAGCAGTACCACTCAAATTATCAATGGGAGAGGGAGTAGTAAACAAAGTTATATTTACGAATTGATGGCAGCAAACCAGGGAGAATTTACCATTGGGACAGCATCAATTAACATCAATAATGTACAACATAATACATCTCCTTTTAAAATAAAAGTAGTCAAAGGAAAAGATTTGGCTTCAATAATTGGAGACAATGACATGCAGATTAAAATGGAGCTATCTGATTCGTCAGCTTATCCAGGGCAGCAAATAATACTCAATTATGTGCTCTATTATAGAGACCAAGTTAGGTTTAACGGGATTGTAAAAGAAGACGAGTTTAAAGGTCTTTTTGCCCAGCGGATACAAGTTTCTAATCAGACCAAAAGAGTAGTCCAGAATGGAGAAGTGTATCAGTCGTCTGTTATTGGCTCAATTGCTATATTCCCTCAAAAATCAGGAGATTTTCCCATTGAGCCTTGTGTCGTTAAGATTGGCGTCGCTTCAAAAAAACAAACTTCCAGAGGATTCTTCTCATTTCAGCAATACGACAACCAATTACTTACTGCTGAACCTTTGACCTTAAAAGTACGTGAGTTGCCTGCAAACGCACCTGAGGGTTTTGACGGAGCTGTAGGGACCTTTGAAGTGACTGCAGCTATTAATAAAAATACTACTACAACAGATGATGCTATCGTCATTCACTTAACAGTAAAAGGGGATGGTGATATCCGATTGTTAAATGCACCTCAATTGTCAGTAACAGATGATTGGGAAGTATATGAACCTACGGTGGTTGAAGAAAATGAATACATCCAAGCCAATAGAATTTTTAATTTTAAAAAATTTGAATATTTATTGCTACCTAAAGCTACAGGACAGCTGCCCATTGCACCTTCTTTTGTTTATTACAATGTCGATTCTTCAAGCTATAAAACCATAAAAATTAATCCCTTTTACATTACAGTTACTCAAGGGAATAGAAAAGTATTGGCAGAGGATTCTAGAATATTGTCTGATCGAGCAATAGCAGGAATGATTTCTACTCCAGGAATAAGTAAAGGTAAAAACCCATTCACCAGTTTTTGGTATTTAGGTAGCTTAGGCTTGCTGCTAATGAGTGTCGGGGGCATGTTTGTCAGAAAGAGACAGGTCGAAAATTATTCTTCTTTGTCAAGAGAAGAACGTCAAAAAAGGGAAGCGGAAAAACTTGCTCGTAGAAGGCTGAAATTAGCTGAGCAATATAAAAAGGATAATAATCCAAGAATGTTTTTTGAAGAGATCTCGACTGCTATGAATGGGTTTTTGGCAGATAAATACAATATCCAACACTCAGAAATATCCAAAGATCTTTTAAAATCCAAATTGCAAGAACAATTTAGTTCATCTACAATCGCTACGGATTACTATCAATTGCTTCAACAGTGCGAAATGGCATTATTTGCAGGTCAGTCGGGTGCAAATAAGATGGGTGAAATTTATGATTTATCTTTGGATCTGATAAGTAAGATTGTAAGGGGATAAAGGGCAATATAGGGAGTAGGTATTTTTCACGAGTAGAATAGTTTATAACTTTTTCTATTCTTCACTAAAGGTTGTGATGCGCAATGTTCAAAAAAAAAGCAATGATTTCTCATTGCTTTTTTCAATTTAGTATTTGGTAATTAATCCATGATATATGGATAATCTTTTTGTACGTAATTGTCATCATACAGTTCTGACCCTAGAGGGTATTCAGACTCTTCTGCAAACTGCATAGCCTCCTCGATTTCTGCATCGATAGTGGCTTTGATTTTATCTATTTCTTTTTGAGTTGCAATTTTATCTTTAACGATCTTGTCTTCTGTCATGAATACAGGATCCTTTGCCTTGTATTCTTCCAACTCAGTCTTAGTTCTATATTTGGCTGGATCAGATACACTGTGACCTCTATATCTGTAGGTCTTAATCTCTAAATAGTATGGTCCTTTGCCAGCTCTGATGTGAGCAGCAGCTCTTTCAAAAGCTTCATGGACTGACTCAGGTCTCATGCCATCAACTGATTCGCTTGGCATCTCAAAAGAAAGACCTAATTTGTACAATTCAGTGACGTTACTAGTTCTTTCTACAGAAGTACCCATGGCATATTGGTTGTTTTCACAGATGTACAAAACTGGAAGTTTCCAAGTCATAGCCATGTTCCAAGATTCGTACAAAGCACCTTGTCTAGCTGCTCCATCGCCAAACATACATACTGCTAAATTATCTGTTCCTTTGTATTGCTCAGCAAATGCTATTCCAGTACCAATTGGAATTTGAGCTCCTACGATTCCATTACCACCAAAATAATTGTGTTCCGCAGAGAAAAAGTGCATACTACCACCTTTACCTTTGACACATCCAGTTCGCTTACCATACAATTCCGCCATACATGACCTTGAAGACAGTCCTCTAGACAATGCAACACCGTGCTGTCTATACGCTGTGACTACTTTGTCTTCTTTTCTAATACCTGTCACCAAGGCAGCACCGATTGCTTCTTGTCCTATATATACATGACAAAAACCTCTTATCTTCTGTTGAGAATAAGCGAATAAGGTCTTTTCTTCGAATTTTCTAATTCTATACATACTTTCAAACCACGTGAGGTACATGTCTTTAGAGTATGCAGTTTTCTTAGCTGAACCGTTGGTTGCTTTAGTTTTGCTAGCTGTACCGTTAGATTTTTTTGTAGTCGATGTTTTTTTCGCTGCTACTGCCATGTATTTTATTATTTTGATATTTTCTGTTAGGGTTACAAAAGTAATAAACTTCTTTTAAATGAGAATTGTTTTTAAGAGTTTGGTCTTATTTTTATTTTATTTGCGTTTTATGGTAGATAATGTTATTCGTTAAAGTATTAGGTTCTTATTAAATTTCGCACTTTTTACGATCTCTTAACCAAAACCAAAAGTTGCAGAATATAATTATTTTTTTTGAAATAATATTTT
>JBBKVK010000083.1:0-3128 GCA_037968395.1 Saprospiraceae bacterium
GACTTAACCCCTGCAAGTTGTTGTTTGATTATTGCTGATATTTCGTCAGGTTTCACATCAATCATGACAAGATATTTTATTTATTGTTAATGATAAATCTATTTACTATAATTGTCAGAAGCAAATTGCTTCTTCAGTTCACTCAATTTGTGTGATATGCTATCGTCATATAGCCTATCTCCTATTTCTATCACAAAGCCTCCTATTAATTTTGAATCTACAGCCGTTTCAAGTTCTACGGAAGTTTCTGTAGCGTCACTAGAGAGTAGCTGGGCTTTTATAGATTCTAATAACTCCTTAGGCATGGATACTGCTGTAGTAAGTTTTACATCTGTAATTCCTTTTTTAGCTTTATACTGCTTAATAAAGTCATCTGCTATTTCTGGCAGAAACTCTTCTCTTCCTTTTCTTAAGATAACTTCAAAAAAGGTCATTGTTAAGGCGTCAAATTTACCTTCGAAAAGGGTTTTGAAGATGGATCCTTTTTTAGAACCATTTACAATAGGACTTTTTAGCAACAGCATTAGCTCCCTGCTTTGTAGCATTGCTTTGAAGCTCTGGACATCCTGTAATATAGTGTCAAGTTTGTTGCCATCTATTGCTAAATCTAACAATGACTTAGCATATCGATCTGATATTCTACTTATAGACATCTGTTAGTTTAATTTTATATCCTTTACTAGATTTTGAACAAACTCATTTTGAGCCGCATCATCTGAAAGGTTTTTCCTTAATAATTTTTCTGCAATACCAATTGCCATGCCTCCTACTTGATTAGTAACCTCAGCCATAGCAGCTTTCTTTTGGTTACTAATTTCATTTTGAGCAGAAGCGATGATTTTATTTGCCTCTTCTTTAGCTTTAGTCTTTGCTTCAGCTAATATTGAGTTTTTCATATCCTTTGCTTCTTGAAGAATTTTGTTTCTTTCGTCTCTTGCTTGATTTAACAAAGCTTCATTTTGAGATTCCATGTTTTTCATCTCTTCTTTAGCTAATTTAGCTTGATCCAGTGCATGTTGGATGTCGTGTTCTCTTTTTTCTAAAGCCTTAGCAATTGGTTTGAAAGCATACTTGCCCATGATAAACCAAAACAATAAGAATATCAATAAAGACCAGATTGCTAGACCAGGTGAAGGCTGAAACGGGGTAAAACTTAATAATGCAATCATTTCAAAAAATTATATGGTTGTATTAAAACTTAATTTCTATAATTCGAAAGGGAT
Source organism: Saprospiraceae bacterium (assembly GCA_037968395.1). GTDB lineage: Bacteria > Bacteroidota > Bacteroidia > Chitinophagales > Saprospiraceae > JADKBO01. Next base: position 1,224 of record JBBKVK010000083.1, read on the forward strand.
ATCAAAAATCCTTTCAGTTTTTACTTTTTAATTAAAATGTAGCAGATAAGCTCCGCCAACCGCATTGCGAATCTGCTACTTAATCTTTGGAATCTTATTTGATAAAGATTGAAAGAAGAATTGCGATAAGTGCTGCTCCTTCTACAAACGCTGCCATTAAGATCATACCAGATCTGATATCTCCAGATGCCTCAGGTTGTCTTGCAATAGCTTCCATTGCTTTTCCTCCTACTAGGCCGATACCTATACCTGCTCCGATTACTGCTAAACCAGCTCCAATTGCTGCTAATGTTCCAGTCATGTTGTTAAAATATTAAAAAGTTATTCTTAAAACCTTAAATATAATCTAAGGCGGTTATTTCTATACTATAAGACGCCTTTGCATCTTAAAAATTAATGTGCTGCTCCTTCGTGGTGGTGGTCTTCTATCGCAGCTCCTATATAAGAGGCTGTTAGAATACAAAATACGAATGCTTGCACAAAAGCCACGATTAACTCGATAGCCATCATAAATAGTGTTAATGGGACTGCCAATACAGTTCCGATTCCATTACCCATTCCTCCATATAAGTCTCCAAATATGAAGATCAAACCAATAAAACTAAGTATAGCAATGTGACCCGCTGATATATTACCAGCTAATCTCAGCATCAAAGTTAATGGCTTGATGAATAGTGACATTATTTCTACAGGAGTTAGGATGATTTTCACAAACCATGGAACTCCAGGCATATTAAATACGTGTTTCCAGTAATCTCTATTACCATTGATATTCACAATGATAAATACAATCACAGCTATGACCATCGTAACGGTAAGGTTTCCTGTCACATTTACAGAACCTAAAAACGGGATTTGACCAAACAGGTTTAGACCTAAAATAAAGAAGAAAATACTCATCAATAGAGGGATGTAAGTCATATATCTTTCTTTTCCTATAAAAGGAATAGCTACTTCATCTCTAATAAAAAGAAATATTGGTTCTAATAGACCTTGAACTCCTCTTGGAGCTTTATTTGGGTTTGACTTATAAGCTTTAACAGCTTTACCAAACAACCACCAGAGTAATAGACAAACCAAAAACATTGAAACAACACTCTTAGTTACTGAAAGATCCCAGAAGTTAGTAATTCCACCTCCTAAAAGCCCACCATCTAGTGTTGTCCTAGGTAAAATTTCTACATCAGTACCGCCAACATTTGCATAAAATAGGTCTTTTGCTTTGCCTTCTACTGTGCCTGTTTCTGACCGGAATCCTGAAACCTCAACAGACCCTTCAGTAGGAATACCGCTGTCTTTAGCTCTATAAACAGATCCGAGGTGCATTACATAACCGTTATATGACTTATGACCATCTTCATGATGTCCAATGTCAAACCTATTAGACATAAAGAAATCCCAACCTGCATCTGATTTTAAAATCATAGGTAGTGGAATATGAACAGCATCTAAGATACTATATACATTGGCATCGCTAATGTGATGGATTGCTGTACCAGCTGGGTCATAAGCTCCATGACCGTGATCGTCTCCATGAGCTGCAGTCAAATCATGAGATTCATTTGCATGTGTAGTATCGCTAGACTCTTCAGAAGAGTGGTCATGACCTGAGTGATCTTGAGCCGTCTGAATATTTACATATCCTAAGATCAAACAAATTATAAATAAATACCTTTTCATCATATGTTGTAAATAAGCATTTTCGAAAATCGCCACAAAAGTAAGGTTAATATATTTGTTTTTATAGTTCTGATTATCTTTATTTTATATAATTAATTAAAGGTTTAAAACGGGTAGTTAACATTTATTTTGTATAAATTGTAATAGTAAATTAGATATTACACTATAATCAAAATTTAAATAACAAATATTACTACAAAGGGGAGGGTTCACAAAATATAAAAT
>JBBKVK010000084.1:0-12094 GCA_037968395.1 Saprospiraceae bacterium
TATAAGAACTAAGATAATCTCCTATTGTTAAGCAAAATACTGAATTTGTAAATTACATGATTTTACTGTTTGTATCACTTTATTTACATTTATTTTTCCATAGTAATTGTTGATCAAATCTTCTTTTATATATAATATATATTCCAATGAGTGATACAGGCTATAAGACAGATGTGGCGGACTCAATTAGTGAATTTGAAAAAGCAGAATTATCAGTGGGGCATTCGCATCTCTTAATCTCAGATGCTTATTTAGTCTTTGATGTCGATAGAGCCCACGATTATCTTACATAAGTAACTAAGACGTTGAAGAGCAGTGACGCTAAAATGTCAGGAGGAGAATTGAAAGCGGCACATCAGATAATTAAACTTGATGATTAGTTACAAATGAAAATAAAAAATAGTCAAAAAGTAACAACGGAAGACATTCAAGCACAGATTACAAGGTTAGATCTTTGGTATGCAAAGTATTACCGAGTTTTTGAGACATGGCGATTTCTATCAATTATCTTCGGTAGGTAACCACTTATGGACAGTATAGCGATGTAAAATTAAAGCAATTGCCAAACGGTCCTTATAATGTCTATGAGCAATTTGATGGTACCTCTGATGAAGCACAAACAAATTTACGACTATGGTTTGTAGATAAAACTGGTCATACAACATCAAAAATAGTCGCCCGAAATAATATTTTGTATTGATATAATAAATTAAGAACTCCTGACAATTTACCAATAATCATTCATTTCAACAATATTAGAACTATGTATTTAATAAATCTAGAAACCCTTGTTCGAGCATCCATTTGTTACTATATATTTTACTCATATACCTAGAGCCATGATCTGGAAAAATCATAACAACCCTACTATCCTTTTTAAATTCTCCTTTTTTAGATAGTTGTAAGACTGCCTGCATTACAGCTCCACTAGTATAACCTACAAACATGCCTTCTGTAAGCGCTAGCTCTTTTGCTCTATAAGCACTTTGTTCGTCATTTACTTTTTCAAAATGATCAATCAAATCAAAATCTAATGAAGTAGGAATCAAATTTTTTCCAAGTCCTTCTATTTTATATGGATAACTCTCTGTTAGATCTACTTCTTTGGTTTCGTGATACTTAGTCAATATAGAACCATATGCATCAACACCAATAATTTTTATACTTGAACCGTTTAAAACACATTGTTCTTTAAGATATTTAGCAGTACCAGATATAGTACCTCCTGTTCCACATGCAGCTACAAGATGAGTAATATTACCTGCAGTTTGTTGCCATATTTCAGGACCAGTTGTATGATAATGTGCATCAATATTTAGTTGATTAAAATATTGATTAATATAGATTGAGCCTTCTATCTCTTGATGGAGTCTTTTAGCAACACTATAATATGATCTTTCATCATCAGGTGCGATATTAGCTGGGCATACATGTACTACAGCCCCCATCGCTTTTAGCATATTTATTTTGTCCTTTGAAGATTTAGAACTTACAGCTAAGATGCATTTATATCCTTTGATTATACTGACCATTGCCATGCTAAAACCAGTATTGCCAGAAGTAGTTTCAATTATGGTACTACCTTTTTTGACAACTCCTTGCCTCTCCGCCTCTTCTAAAATGTATAATGCAATTCTATCTTTTGCTGAGTGTCCTGGATTAAAGCCCTCATGTTTTACATAGTACTCTCCTTTTAAGCTTTCAGTTATTTTGTTTAACCTTATCATTGGTGTATTACCAATCAACTCTAAGATATTGTTGTTGATTCCTAAATGTTTATTCATGTGCTTACTAGTAATTCTATCTATTAATGTCAGCTATTGTTATCAATCGGATTGCAAAATTAAAATAATATTCTTATTAATCTGTTTACGTAATTTTTATAATAGAAAGTTGCCTTAAATATTTCATTTCTGAATTTTAATATGAGTATTTAGTATAAGCTCAATATAACCAATAAAGCAAACACTTTTATTAACTGAACTACCATAGTTTGAAGGTTTCTTATTCTGTAATAATTGCCTGTACTAAAAAAAATGGAGGTAGGGGTTTCCCTATGTAAAATCCAGTTTTAAGAGATAGTTCATGCGGTAAAGGTTAATTTCCATTGGGGTCTATTTATTGAGCAAATATGAATTTTGTATAGGTAAACATTCAAAAAATGTAAGTAAGACTTTAAAGAGATACTACTTGAATTTCGTTTATGATGCTTTCGCCAAAGGCATTACATAGTCCTTAGAACCGAGGCTGTGAAGCATCGAAAAGTGACTTTTCAATGCCTGGAAAAATGTTTTGTGACTATGGTAAGGCACATTAAATTCCTTAGCTGTAGCAATCACTATTGGTGCTATGTTTTTATAGTGTACATGACATATGTGTGGAAACAAGTGGTGCTCTACTTGGAAGTTTAATCCACCCACAAACCAACTAAACCAATTGGATTGATTTGCAAAATTAGCAGTTGTCTTCATCTCGTGGATTGCCCAATTGTTCTCCAAACTGCCATGTTCATCCACTACAAAAAACTCTGTCTCTTCAATTACATGAGCAGGTTGGAATACCAATGCGAGTATCATACCACAGATAAAGTGCATAACTAAAAACCCTAAAATAGTAACCCACCAAGCTACGGGTAAGATGAGCATAGGTAGCACTATTGTCAATCCAAGATACCAAACCTTATTGAATATTGCACCCATTATAGCTCTTCTATATGTTAAGCCTTGCGCTTCGATTAATCCCAATGCATTGTACCTTTTTAACTGCTGAAAATCCTTTACGGAAAATCTAAATAAAGAGAGTAAGGCATAGAAAAAAGGCGCATAGAATGCTTGATACTTGTAAAATTCCTTGTATTCTTGATTTGGTGAAAACCGCATAACTGTCTGATCCAAATCTTCATCAAAATCTTGAATATTGGTATACGAATGGTGTAGTACATTGTGTTGAATTATCCAGGTAATATGGTATCCGCCAAGGAAATTAATAAGAAAACCAAGTGCTTTATTTATTGCCGGATTTTTAGAGTAAGAACCATGGTTAGCATCATGCATTATCGCAAGACCAATCCCTGACATTCCCAAACCCATAAGTACCCACATCAACATGATTACCCCCAAAGAAGCAATTTGGCCAGAAAGTAAAACAAATAATGGAATAAAGTACAAACCGACCATGAATGCTGTCTTTAACTTCATATTGAGGTTAGCTTGCTTTTCTAATTTGTTGTCGATAAAGTATTTATTAACTCTCTTATTTAATACTTTATAGAATTCTGGCTTGTTGTTTTTATTAAAATTTATAACAGGTACTTTCATTAATTGTCTTTAGGTGAAAAATACGCCCTTTACATATAGCGGTGTAAGTTAGATAAAATTATTCACAGTCAATATAACATGGCGAGACAAATATTAATTGTAATAATAAAGCTATTGTTTGTGTTTTAATTGACATATTCTCTTTGATTCTGTATTTATTTTATCTTTAAAACGATCTAAGATATGTATCTTTGATAATCAGTTATTAATCTTTAAACTATTCACTCATGAAAAATATTATTAATTTCTTCTGCCTGATGTTATTTACAGTGACTTCTTTTACTCAGTCTTCTGTAACTATTAAAATTAACCATTTACTAGATGGAGTTACTTTCGAACAAAAAGTAAATAGTCAGAATGATATGGGTAATGATTTCATGGTAGAAAGATTAGAGTATTACCTTTCTAATTTTGCCATTAAACACGATGGTGGTCAAGTAATAAAAGTTAAAGATTTTTACTATTTAGTTGACCTCAATAATAATACGACTATTACTAAAATTGAACTAGGTGATTATAATTTAGAGGTTTTGGAGGGAGTCAGTTTTTATCTTGGAATAGAAAATGACGTAAATCATGGTGATCCTGCTTTATGGCCATCAGATCATCCGTTAGCTCCTAAATCACCTTCTATGCATTGGGGCTGGTCAGCAGGCTATAGATTCATTGCCTTAGAAGGTAAAAGCGGAACTTCTGTTGATCAGCAATTGGAGTTTCATTGCATAGGAGATGAGTTTTTTAAAAACCTTGAATTTCCAATTTCAATGCCAGGGAGTAGTGATTATGTAGTAGAACTGGATGCTGAATATACTCAATTATTAAGTGCTATTGATGTAAGCGGTGGAGTTATTTTACATGGTAGTTTGGGTAAAATTAAAACACTAGCTTCTAATTTACAAACAAAAGTATTTAGCTTATCTTCAACAACTAGTATAAATGAAGATTATGGTGTTGAAGCTTTCAACGTTTTTCCAAATCCCAGTTTGGATGATAATATAACAATTGATTTTAAAACAAAATCACATGATGCATTTGTTGAAGTATTTGATCTAACAGGGAGGAAAATATTTATAATAACAAATGAGAATAGTCATTCATTTAAAGTTAATGAATCTGGACTTTATATTGCAAATCTGATATCTAAAAGTGGGACCACCATAGCTAGTAAGAAATTTTTAGTTCAATAATTTTGAAGAAACTTTATTTAATATGTGTTGTGTTATTTGTAGTCCTTTCATGTAGTAAGGAAACAAATACTATTGCAGTTAAACCTCTTGAAGTTGGAGGACTGCCTCCTGGATTTACCTCAATTGAGTACCCTGAAGGGAACGAATTTACTGTTGACAGATGGAGTTTAGGAAAGAAACTTTTCTACGATCCTATATTATCAAAAGATGGAAAAATTAGTTGTGCCTCGTGTCACAGCCCTGAGCTTGCATTTTCAGACGATGTTGCACTCAGTTTAGGCTCTGACATGGCAATTGGCACTAGAAATTCTCCCACTTTGACCAATGTAGCATTTCATCCTTATTTTACAAGAGAGGGTGGGGTACCAACATTAGAGATGCAAATACTGGTACCAATTCAAGAGCATAATGAATTTAATAATAACATTGTCGATATAGCAAAGCAATTAGCTACAAACAATGAATATATAGATCTTGCGGATAAAGCATATGGGCAAGATATTAATCCTTTTGTGATAACTAGAGCTTTGGCAAATTTTGAGAGAACACTAATCAGTGGACAGAGTTTATATGATCTTGAAATTAATTATAATATACCTGGAAGCATGTCTGATCAAGCTATCAGAGGGATGAAGTTATTTGAAAGTAATCGAACAAACTGTAGTACTTGTCATGCTGGTTTTAACTTCACTAATTATACTTTTCAAAATAATGGTCTATATCTACATTACTCTGATGAAGGAAGAGCTAGACTAACTCAAAATAAGGAAGATCAAGCTAAATTTAAGGTACCAACATTGAGAAACGTGAGCCTTACGGCTCCTTATATGTTTAATGGATTATTTCAAACATTAGAAGAAGTTATTGAACATTATAATAGCGGGGGCTATGCACATGTGAATAAGAGTGATTTGATTCACCCACTTAATTTGTCATCTCAGGAAAAGGAAGATTTACTGTCATTTCTTTTATCATTAAAAGATGAAAATTTCATCAATAATAAATATTTTAGAAATGAATGATTAAGTTTTGTTAAAAAATTGCAACTACTTAAAATATGCACTTTTATTAACCAAATCATTATCGTACAGGTTAAATGTTAGTCATGTCTAAAGCTATATCTAGCAACAAATGAAGTATGAATATTAACCTCTATCTTTATACTTAAAAGACTGTGACTTGTTGACGATTACAGTACTAAATGATAAAATAATTCATGATAGTAATGATAATTAATTATATTAAAGTCAACGAATTATGGATTATTATATTTTTGTTCCAGAGATATTGCAATTATCTGTAATTGTTGCAATCCCACCAAGAGTGATTTTTAATTGCCCTTGTATATTTTTTTGTGAATTATCTAGTGTTAAGTCTCCAGTAGCAGTAATGTCAAATGTTCCTGTACCAATTGTAACACCAGGGATAAATGAATTAACACTTAAAATACTTCCTGATACTGTTGCTTCTAATCTAAGTACTGGATTACTCTGAATTGTCACATCTACAAATTCTGATCCTTTTGAAGATTCATCAATGCTAAATGTCGTCATTCCATTGATCATTGATGCCAATAACCCGAGGCAACCTAAATCCCCATCGTATTCTCCTATAAACTTGTCTCTAGTGTAAATACAAGCAGTTGCGTCATTGCTTTCTGCATCTGGATTATAGGTCTCTGCTTCAGGGTCAGTACAGCCCTTTACTTTACTACAGCTTGGCAGCGAAATAATACTATACCCGGAAATAAACAATAAAAACAAAATAAATTTTGTGCTTTTCATGATTCTCGAATTTTAGATGTGCAATTACTATAGATCAAAAATATATATAATTAAGGATAGTTTTATTTATTTTCTAACATATTTACATAATCAAGGCTGCCAATCCGCATCCTCACATTGACACCAGACAGTTTCGACCATTTATATTCATTTTTGCAAAATATAGGCAGCTCTGAAACTTCAAATATTGTAAAACCGTGAACAAATGAATTTTTCATAAATGTAGAGTCTCTTACTACAAATTGTGGTTTAAATATATTGTATAAAGGTTGGTATACTATTTCACCTTGTGAAGATCCTTCAGAAGACAAAAATAATAATAACAATAATATGTAGATTGACCTACTCTTCATCGTCATTGTTTAGGCTTCCTTCGTACGTTTCAAACTTATAATATTTAGACTCTATTGGGCCATTATGTAAATTATATTTTTGGTTTGGCTTTAATCCAACAGACTTTATTGCCTCTATATTTCCACTAAATATCCAAGCTTCAGACGAGTGGCAATGTTGCTTTAACTGATCGCCAATCATTTTATAAAATTTTTCAATATCATCAACTTTAAGTCTTTGGTCATATGGGGGGTTGGCTATTATAGTAACATTAGTTACATCAGGACTTCTGAAGAAATCCAATCTTTCGGTTTTAATATATTTTTTAAGTCCTGCCTCACTAATATTTATCTCAGCAGAATTAATTGATTGAATAGACTTATCAGTTGCTCTTATATCTAAAGGAATATCTTTAACTGATTTATTATATACTTCATCTTTGATCTTGTTAAAAAGTTCTTCATCATAATTTGGCCAACGTTGGAATTGGTATTCTCTATTAGAAGATTGTGGTGGGATATCTAAGGCAATTCTAGCTGCTTCTATGGCAATGGTACCAGATCCACACATTGGATCCCATAAAGTTGTGCTCCCATCCCATCCTGACAGTTTTACTAAACCAGCTGCTAATACTTCATTTAGAGGAGCTTCAATAGGCTGAATTCTGTAGCCTCTTTTGTGTAGAGAATCACCAGTGCTGTCCATAGAAAGAGTCATTATATTACCTCTTATATGCACATTAATGGTGAAATGTGGTGTAATAGGGTTTACGTTTGGTCTTTCTTTGTACTTTCTTCTAAACTTATCTACAATCGCATCTTTTGTTTTCAATGCTATGTATTTAGAATGGGTAAATACTTCAGAACTGACTGTGGCATCTACAGAAAAAGTATTTTCTAATCCAAAAAACTTATACCAAGGTAGTGAATGGACTTCATCATACAGATGTTGCTCATCTAATACTTCAACTTCTGTAATAGGTACTAATATCTTTAAAGCAGTCCTAAGCAACATATTTGCTTTATACATGACATCTAATCCTCCTTCAAAAGAAACTGCTCTTGTCAGTTTCTGAACATTTTCACCTCCGATAGCTAAGATTTCTTGTTCTAAGACTTCTTCTAATCCGTCTATAGTTTTTGCTAAAAATTTCAAATTTTATTATTTCTTTTAAAGAATTGATTTAAAAACATCTTGATAGTATCTTATCAAAGCTATCTACCTGTAGCAAACATTTCGAAACGATACTTTATCAAATCTAATTGCCTTAGTTTAAATTATGAAAACTAATTTGCTTTTGATAAAAATTTCATGCTATTGCTCACTTACAGAAATAATAGATGCCTTTTAATTGAATGCATAAAGATACCAAAGTATTTTAAGCAATGATGAATATTTCATTTTGATTGGTAATTAATTTGAGCTCGATAATCAAAAGATCATTTAATTTTACTAGGCAATGTAATTTGCCACTTCTGAATATTATATTATTAATCAGTTGTCTATATATTATAGTTTAATCGATTGTAATAAAGACTGATAATCTGTCACTTAGATATTTTTTTATATAAATGTTGCAAATCTAAAGTAAAAGTGTACCTTAGCAGTTGAATGTAATAAATATATATGTTAGTATTAATTGTAGCAGTATCTTTTTTGATACTTAGTGTAGTAGCGTCTGTAGCAACAAGTAAGTCAGTAAGATAAAAGTTTAAGCTTTTGCCTCAGGCATTTGACAATCTTCCTCAGGCTTTTTACCACAGACAGAACATTCCCCCAAATTATTTTTAATCATTGGATTATTAGATGCACATGAGCCTCTAAACTCCTGACCTGTAAATATATGTCTTATATTTAAGAGTATAAATGATATACCAAAGACCGCAAAAATAATTACTAGAGTATATAAGAATTGTCCCATTATATTAAAGATTGTTATTATCTAACAAAGATACATTATAATAGTTTATCCACTTCTCGAATCTAAAATTTACTTTAATTATTGGACTATTATTTTAATGGACTCTGATTTATAACCCATTTTAATATTTAAAAGATATATGCCCGGTGTCACACCTTGTATTTCTTTTTCTATTTCATTGTGACCAATAAGTAAATCTGATTCAAAAGAATAAATAAGTTGACCAGTAGAACTGTAGATAATCGTTTGTGCCTTATTGTTACTTTCAGAATAAATTGTTAGACTTAATTGACTGTTTTGAACGGAGTTGGATACAATTATTTGCCGTGATTTATCATGAAAGTTTACTGATTTAACATCAAAATAAGTAGTTGTCCCATCATAATCAGTTTGGGATAATCTATAATAGTTTTTACCTGTATTTGGTTTGTTATCTATCGCTATGTAGTCTTTTATTTGATCAGAATTTCCTTTTGTTCTTATTTTTTCTAAAGCTTCAAACTCTCCATAACTATTCATTTTTTCAACTGTAAAATAATCATTATTAATTTCCATTTGTGTGGTCCAAGAAATTAATACTTCTTGGGCTCTAATTGATGCTTCATAATCAGACAAGATGATTGGCATGGCTAATGGCGCATATACAAAATCAAGGCATTCAATATCAAGCGAAGATATTGCATTACAACAATTAGGATTCATATTCGCAGCTCCACTACCAGATGCAATGTGGTCGATATTTAAACCATGAGTTATTTCATGAGTTAACAACAGTTCATATGAGTTTCCACTGCAATAGCAAGCCCCAGTGCCATTATTGACTACTACAAACCCATAAGCTCCATCTCTCCAATTCATGCCATTATAATTATGGGTAGAGTTAAACCAATAAAGGCCTCCAACAGCTAAGATCCCACTACAACCTGAGAGGTCTGCTATTTCGCTGCAAGGATCATCAAATTGTATTAAATGTCTTCTCGAGTCACCATATGTATTATTTATATAAGTAACAAACTCACCATCATTAGCTCCTTGTCCTGAACATGAAGGAATGAAATTATGAGTACTTTGGTTTACCAGACTTAAGCCTGTATAATTTAAGTTAATATTACTTATGGCATTATTCAAATGTGTTACAACAGATGGGCATCCAGCGTCAAGTGATTGGTGATAATATATAGGGAGAGCTGTCGTCTCTATATCTTCCCATCTAGCTATTGTGCCTCCACTTAAAGTTGTGCAATGTGATGGTAGCATTCTATCAATAAAAAAATGATCGATTTCATATCTAGAGATTACTTTAGATTGATCCCATATTGTTTTTTTATTGACGATATCTTTTAAATGAGAAGTTAGTAAATTGCTATTATATACTCCAAGCTTCTCAGGAACGGTGCCTTCCTCATCTGGGAGAGATCCAAAGTTTTCTCCTAACCCAACTGGCACTAAATATTTTTGACCTAATTTTTCATGTTCTTGAAATAAGCCATAAGTTAACATGGTAGTTTGCCATACATTACTGTGCATATTAGATAAGAATAATAGATAAGTTTCTCCTTCCGCCATTTCAACATCACCGGGGACAACTCTTTCTAGTTCTACCGTTTTTAAGTGGTAGTTTTGGACATTAAACACATCACCTAAATTTAGATTGCCATTAATATGATCCACAACGACCATTTCTGACCAAAATCTAATGGCGCCATTCATACTTACTTCTTTATTTTTAATTACTTTTGCTAAGACTACAGCTTCAGTATTTATTGTCATTTTCCCCAAATTCTGAAAAGGAATTATTGTTGTTGAAAACAATGAAGTTGATAAAAACGTAAGGATTAACAACGCTGAAAACTTAATGAAAGGAGGCATATATTAAAAGAATTTATAATATTTATTGTACATATTATCAATATGCAAAAATGATGCTAGATTTCTATAAGATACATCAAAAAAGAAAATTGTAATAAAATGTTGATTTGCATTCTTAACGTTTGTTTATAATAATATCCCACTTCAATAAATGATTATATTTTCTCTTCTTCTATTATAATAATGAACAAAGAGTTTTTAATCTTAATTTTAGAAATAGAAAATAAAGTATACTTTGGTAAATTATGTACTAAGAATAGTCTATTTTCGTAACGATTTATATTTTTGTAATTAAATCCTAAATTATTAGCAATAATCTTCATCCTTTTGAATACGAATACCTAAAAAGCGGGTTCTCGGTTGACAATGTCATTTTTGGTTTTGATTCATCAAGATTAATGGTGCTGCTAATTAAGAGGGGAACTGAACCATTCTTTGGTGATTGGGGCTTGCCTGGAGCATTAGTTAGGCCGGATGAAGATTTAGACGATGCCCCATTAAGAGTTTTGAAAGAGTTAACAGGGCTTACTGATGTATATTTAGAACAAGTTGCTACATTTGGTAAAGTAGATCGTCATCCTCTTGGAAGAGTTATAACAGTAGGTTATTATACTTTGGTTAATCTTTCAAAAGTTACACCTAAAGCTTCTTCTTTTGCACAAGAAGTAGCTTGGTTTTCATTTTGGGATATTAAGAAAATGCCATTTGATCACTATGAGATAATGCATGCTTGCCACAAAAGATTAAAAAGGAGATTAAGATCTCAGCCAATTGGATTTGAACTATTGGAAAGTTCATTTACTTTGACAGATTTGCAAAACCTTTATGAAGCAGTTCTCAATAAGGAATTAGATAAACGAAATTTTAGAAAAAAAATCCTCTCTATGAAACTCTTAGTTGATGAAGACATGTATCAAGAAGGTGTTGCACATAGACCTGCAAAGCTGTATAGATTTGAAAAAGACAAATATGAAACTTTTATATCAAAAGGGTTTAACTTCGATTTATAGTATTTCTCCTTTATCGTTTTGTATTGTATAGTTAATGTCAGGAATTGAGTCCAAATAAGATTTGAGTTCTGATTTAAAGGATGACCAATTATCGTACTTTAGGAATATTTTAATTGCATTATTGGATGCGATTGGATAAGATATACCGCCGTCATAAAAGGTAAATATTCCATAATTACCATTTATTATAGTTGCAGATTTGTCTTGATGTTTTTCAATTATAGTAAGTATTTTACTTCCATGATTTTCATTTGCTCCATTTGGCAAATAGATCTTACCCCAAACAGAGTTTGAAAGGATCTTATTTATCTGGTTTGTCTTAAGGATAAAACCTTCTGGATCTGAAAACGATATGTTGTAAACATTGCCTTTTAATTCAAGTACCCCTTTATTGACAATTGATGACTTAATTATTATTTCAAACTCATTATTTGTATAATCATTTTGGAGAGGTACGTGAGTGGTGATTTGACCCAAAGTGTTATTACATATTCCTTCTGCAATTATATCATTAATATCTAAGATTATTTTTTGATTGTCTTCTTGTAAAGTGTAACTAAAATAGGCATTAGAACACTCAATTTCATTTATTGTTTTTAAAGTAATTACAAGCCTGGACCCTTCAGTTGTAGGCATTTGAGTTAGATCAATAACGATGTCCTCACTGAGAGAT
>JBBKVK010000085.1:0-7494 GCA_037968395.1 Saprospiraceae bacterium
CAAAATGAGTTTTCACTTTTGCATTAAATAATCATAATAATTTAATATTATTAACAATTGCCACCGTTATCCTATTTGGAAGAATCCATTAAGATTATACATTTTTAAAATTACTACGCTTCAAGTGATGAAAATTAATAATAATTTTCTTTTATGAAAAATATAAATTCCAGAAAAATTTAATGTGACTTGACTTTAAAGGTTAGTTGATCAACTGGTTAGAAAAATATAAGAAGTTTAACATTTCTATTTGCTGATTGATATACACTTCAACCAATTTTAGTTGGCTAGATATATATTTATCTTGCCTTTTGTTTAGTAAAAAAACAGAGCTTTCACCAAAATTAAATTTTTCATTTTCGCCATTTAACAATTCTAGGTAGCTAACCACGTTTTGCCTAAGTATTACCTTTTGTAACTGTAAGATGTTTTGTTGCTCCCAACTACTTTCTATCTTATTTTGTAGTTCATTTCGCTTATTTTCAATGTCCAGTTTAGTTTCTTCGATTTTCACTCTCCCTTTTTGGATATCCCCTCGCTCACTTCTAAGTAGAATGGGCATAGCAAAATCAAATCCCCACTTGTAATCATTTGGCGAGTATCTGGCAGAAAAACTGTTATCGGTAGTACTAAATAATGGGTTATATTTTAATTTAAGTTTGGGCTTAAGCTTCTCTCTTTTTAACCTTTGTTCTATTTCAAAATAGGTCAGTTTATTAAGTGCAGCTGCAATGATAGGGTGGTTAGGTAGATTAGCATTATCATAATACGTTACTTCGGAAAATAATTGATCGTCATAGTTTTCGGGAAAAGTTAGTTCCTTCAATGTTACAGGTGACTCTTGAAACCATAAGTAATTTTCAACATTTTGTTTAGATTTTATTAACCCTAATTCATTCTTTTGTATCAGTGCTATTGCGTCTTGGTAAAGGACGTATGCCTCTAGCGTATCTAAGGATGTTTTCTCACCATTAAAATATGATTGCTTTGTGTTTTCAAAATACGTATTTGCAATAGATATATTTTCTTCGAGTATTGATTTATATGAACTATATAGTTGCCATGTCAAATAGGTTGTTGTAGCATTATAAATCAAATCATTTATCATGATTTGTTGTTCATTTTTTGCCATTTCTTGAAAAACTTTAGCTTGATCGATGGCGGTTTTTCGTTCATTTATAATCAAACCTTGTAGAATGTTTACCTCTATACCCATATGCCATAATCCAAATTGATCAGTGTTGGCATCAGGGTTTAAAAAAACTCCGTCTGTATTTTCATATCCACCAACTATGTCAACACCTAATATTGTTGGGAATTTTAATTTAGCTTCATATTGGCGAAAATATAATTTATCATCAAAGTTTTTTTGGTTCCACCCTGACGATATTATTGGATCTAATGCTCCTTTTGCACCTAACATTTCTGCTTTGGCTAAAGTTATTCTAAGATCAGCTTTTTTTGCAATAGGGTGATAGATTAGAATATTTTCTAAATACTCTGTGTACTTGAAAATTGTGCTATCCCTCTGACTTTTTGCCTGAAAACAATTTAATAAAAAGATAAGAATATAACATGCACAAATGTATGTCCTTCTAATCATAAGCTAAGTTTTATAGAATCTAATGTTTTTCCATAGGGGATTGCATTTCCATTTTCATCTACCATAACAAACACTATGTTTTCTATTTTAATGATAGAATGTTTTGAAAATACATTTCTAACTTCGCATGAAAAACTAATTGAAGTTCGGCCCACTCCTTTAAACCCTAACCCAATTTCGATTACATCGCCTTGTGATGCCGAGCTGACAAAATCAATTTCTGAAATATACTTGGTCACTACATTTTTAGTATCCAGTTTTGTCATGGCATAAATACCAGCTTCCTCATCTATCCACCTTAGTAGTGCCCCACCAAACAATGTGTTTCTAGCATTTAAATTCTCTGGCTTTATCAATTTACGTGAATAAAACTTCATATTTACTTTATTAATTTTAGTGGTGCACTAAGTTTTAAGTCTTTTTCTTTTTTCAGTTCTGATTGATAAAAGTCTTGTGGAAATCCATTTAACTGTCTCCATACTTCATACCAAATAGGGACTTCTTTCAATAGAATAAATGCATTAGCACCTGTTCCAATACTTAGATTAGATGGCCATTCTTTTTTAATATTATTTGGGCTAAGTAGAATTCTATAAAAACCATTTTCACTTATAAATTTATCTATAGCTACTATACTTCCTGAAAAGACACCGGTTGAAGATTTAGGCCAACCGCTGATTACAATAGCTGGCCAACCATCAAACCTCAACTGAACCTTATTGCCCAATGCTATTAGGGGCAAATCTTGAGGTTTGATATATAACTCTATGGCCAAGTCATATTTGGAAGGCATTATTGTGGCTATATCAGTTCCTTCTTTGATTGTTTCACCTACTCCTTTTTTTATTGTTTTTGTAATGTAGCCAGATTGAGGAGCTGTGATATAATAAAATTTTTGCCTTTCGCTATAATTGCTATATTGGTTTTCTAATTTTGATGTTGCTGCAACACTTTCTAGTTTATCAGATAGTGCCGATTGCTTGTCAGATAAGGATTTAGACAATTTGTCATCGTATTCTCGACCTATGGCAATTAATTCAATTTTTAAATTGGTAAGTTCATTGATTTGATTTAATAATTTGTTTTTTTGAACATTTAATTTAGCATTTTCTGCTTGTACTTTATACTCTTTTTCTTGCAATTCGGTAAGCGTTTTAAGACCTTTGTCATAAAGTTCTTTAGTCCGCTCCAATTGATTTTGGGCTATATCCATATTAATTTTATAAGCCGCTAAATCAATACTATCCATATCAATTTTGTTTCGAGCTTGTTCCATTTTATTTAGAGTTTGCGCTCTTTTTAACTTCATGCTTTCACCTAATGCAAAATATTGGTTTTGTAAAGCAATGATTTTTTGACTATAAGACTCTATGCTTTGTGTTTTTGCAGATATTTGTTCAGTGGTACGCTCTAACAAGTTAGGATCAAAGTATTCACTTTTTACCTCTGAAATATAAACGATGGTATCGCCTTTCTCTACATAATCTCCTTCTTGTATATACCATTTTTCAAGACGACCAGCAATTACAGATTGTATGGCTTGTGGTCTTTGCTCTGGTGATCTTGTAGTCACATAGCCTTTTGCATTTATATTTTGAGTCCATGGTAAAAACATACAAATTAAAAACCCAATAAATAAACAGATAAACAACCATAGAGATACTCTTTTTATCTTACTTTTTCTTATCAACTTGAATGAGTGCAACTCATTTAAGTCAATATATTGGGCTATGCTGTTTTTCGAAATATTTAACATGAGTAGTGCCTTTATTTATTATTTAATTCAAGAACCCTATCACAGGTCTCTTCCCAGTAATAAAAATCAGATACGACTACAACTGTCCAGTTTCGTTCTTTACTCATGATATAATCAATAATCCGCTTTTTTTCTTTTGTCTCTGTAAATTGTAATGGGTCTTCCATCAAAAGCAACTTTGGTTTATTCACAATAATTCTAGCTATTAACAATTTTTCAATTATACCTCTAGGAAGTCTTCTACCGCCACTATCAACAAAGCCATCAATGCCAAAAGGTTGATGGATTAAATAATCGTCTAAGGCTAATACTTTTAAGATCTCATTAATGTCTTTGTCTTCTATTGATCTACCTAGTAAGATGTTTTCGCGGAATGTTCCTTCAAAAATTTGATTAATTGGAAATGATACGCCTATTGAATCATAGAGCATTTCTCTCTGATAAGTAGCAAAAGGCGTATCGTTAATATACAACTCACCATCATCAATCTCATGAATTCCAGCCAATATTTGGAGAAGTAGAGATTTACCGCTACCCGATTTACCAGTAAGAATTACTTTTTCATTTTCTTTTATTTCGAAAGATATGTTATTAATTACTTTATTCTTTTCATCAGGAAATCCAAAAGATAATTCTCTAGCCTTAATGGACAGCCCTTTATCTGAATTGATTAAAGCTTTGCCATTGGTTTCATCTAGCTTTAGGTCTGTTACATAACCAATCTTTTCTAATGCTGTTAATACATCATATATTGTATCAATAATTCTTAAAACTTTTTCTACAGAATTGATAATTAATATAATTATGATCTCTGCTGCAACAAACTGACCAATATTCATCCTTTCATCAAAAACTAGGTACCCTCCGAGTAATAATAGTCCAGCAGCTAGTATGACCTTAAATCCAATAAATAGTCTAAACTGATTCATTAATACTTGAAAATGCTTTTCTCTTGAGACCAAATAGTCACTGACTATTTCATCAGTTTTAGTTAAGTGCATATTGTGTTTAGCATACATTTTAAAACTTCTATTGCCTCTTGCTATTTCCTCTAACCAATGTGCCAATTTATATTTGTAATTGCTTTCTTTTAAGCTTGTCCTTAGTCCTTTGGGTCCGGTTACTTTAAAAATCAACCACAATATTAAGCTAAGAGAAATTCCTAATATTATAAAGTAGGAGCTGTAAATAGTTAGTAGAATTAATCCAAATACAATTTGAAAAATTGCTAGTGAAAAATCTGTTAAAATCTTTGGGAGTCCTTTTTGAATGGTAATCGTATCAAAAAAGCGATTCACCAACTCTGGGGCATGAACTTTATCTAATTGGATAAAAGTTATTTTGGGTAGTCTATAAGCAAACTCAAAGGCAGAATTAGCAAATAAATCTTGTTGGATATTCTCGACAATTCTTAATTGTATAACTTGTAAAAAACCTGTAACAGCTATACCTATCAAGACAAAGCAAACCAATATTATCCATGTAGAGGTTAATTGACCAGTTTGGAGGAAATTTATAATTGCTTGAATTCCAAGAGGAAGAGTTAAATTGACCACTCCGATAAATAGGGCGTAGAAATAAATTTGTCTGATTTCAGGTTTATATTTTGATAACAGATTCCAAAATCTCTTTATGAGAGGTGTTGCCATATAATTTCTTTCGTTTGTTAACAAAGGTAATGGTATTTAGTTTATTCATTATACATGTAGAATAAATTCACATTGTGCAAAGTGATTATCCAATACATACTAATTAAGAATCCTATTTTGATCCAAAATGTAAATCCAGAAATTTGATGTAAATATTAATGTTACTTTGCAATTGCAGAGAGCATACCATTAAAGATTAGACCATGAAATGGTAAGACAAGGTACCAGTATGTTCTTCCCCACAAACCTCTAGGCCTAAAAGTTGCGGTTTGTACCACTTTATTGCCTTCTATTTTAAACTCCAGCCAAGCATCACCTGGTAATTTCATCTCCGCATACAAAAGGAGTCTTCCTTCTTTTTCGTTTGCGTAAAGAACCCTCCAAAAATCTATAGCATCACCTACATTTATACTATTTACATTGGTTCGTCCTCTTCTGAGACCTACTCCACCATTTAGTTTATCAATATAGCCTCTTATCTTCCACAACCAATCTCCATAATAATACCCAGTCTTGCCTCCTATAGCCCATATTTTACTAAGGGTATTTTTTTTGTTTGTATATTTCTTATTTCTTTTATCAATATAACAGCCGTATGATGGGACATCAATAAACTCAGTTATATTGAAATCAAATCTGCCGCTAACAAATGAATCCTTCCAACTCGAGACAATAGCGTTTTGCTCTATTTTATTAAATGCTTTGTTAAGTGATACTCTATAATTTTCTGGTTTAATACCCAGTATTTTATTAATTCGATCATCTTTTGCGACTACTTCGACCTTCATACTGTCAACTAGGGAAATAGCAAGTAAATAACTTGTAGACGTTACAAAATACAACCAATATGAAGACAACTTTGGTGTCATGAAAGGTACTGTGTAAATCCACCTTTTTAGTTTCCTTTCTGCTGCAAACTCGAGCATCATATCTTTATACGTTAATACATCTGGACCGCCAATATCAAAACCATCATCATACAAAGCTTCATTCTCTAGAGATTTGGTTAATATGATGATTACATCTGCTATCCCTATTGGTTGGCATTTGGTTAAGACCCATTTGGGAGTGATCATAAAAGGTAGTTTTTCAACCAAATCTCTTATGATTTCAAAGGATGCACTTCCTGAACCAATAATTATTCCAGCCCTCAAAGCTGTTAGGTGGTACTTAGTTGATGCTAAGGTTTCCTCTACTGCTTTTCTTGATTTTAAATGCTTTGATAAACTACTAGATTCGTCGTTTACAATTCCAGTAAGATATATAACTTGGTTGACTGAAGTTTTTTCTAGTTGATTTTTGAAGTTGGTCGCTGACAATAACTCTTTTTCGCTAAAGTCACCTGATGACGACATAGAGTGAATTAGATAATAAGCTACATCTATATCTTTGGGAATTACAGAAAGGGATGATTCATCTAAAAAATCTAATTCTATTACTGTGACCTTATCAGAGATAGACTCTGGAAAGGAGAATCGCAACTTGTCTCTTACACAACACACCACTTCATGACCCTGACCAACTAATACTGGTAACATCCTTTTACCTATATAACCTGTAGCTCCAGTAAGTAATATTCTCATGTATAAATAATTAGGTACAATATATTTGAATCAGTAGTAATGTTTAGTTAACCTAATTTTCATAAATTAGTTTTACTTCAAATGTATTAAAATATATTTTAAGAAAAAAAAGCCATAATTTGATAAAATGACGGCCTTTAATTGAAATTGATTCTAAATTATCTTTTAATCGAGCTTATTGGTTTTGGGCTCAAAGACCCACCATATCTCACCACTTTTTTGATTGAAGGATAGTTTAATAACCCCGCCTTCAAAGTAAATTAAATACTTACCTTTAATGTCCAGGTTCTCTTTATTTTGTTTCGCATAAAATTTACCATCCTCATAATGGAATATGATACCATTACTAAAGACAACCTTGGCGTTAAAATCACTCTCTTTTAAGGTTGATTTAGTAATTTCACTACTCATGGAAAGACCATTAGATTCATAGGTGTAATTATTTTTACTCAACCCATTTGCATAGTTACTTTCTTTATTAACCAATTCTAACATTCCACTAGATAATTGAAAAGTATCGATACCCTTTTTATATGTTGGATAAACCGTTAAAGTATATTCTTCATCAATTGAAAAACTTTTTGGTTGATCATTGTTTTTCAAGACAAGAAATCCATTCTTGTTTTTGAGTTCGAATGGTGTACTAGGAGGATAACTGATTGACTCACTTTTTGTTGGAGAAATTTTTAAATATAACGGCATTGGAATAGTTGATAAATCTAAGATATTTGATCAAGGTATTGGACTTACAAATACGAAATTAAGACTAGAGAAAATATACCAAAGTAAATTAGAATTTTTAGATAATTTGCCCAGTGGTTTAAAAGTAATATTTGAAATATGAGAAAGGTTATAATAGTTGATGACGAAGCAGCAGGACGAAAACTTATTAAAGAATACCTG
>JBBKVK010000086.1:0-10092 GCA_037968395.1 Saprospiraceae bacterium
ACTTTAGTTCCATTTAAACTAATATAAAAAGTAGATGAATTAAAAGTTGTGCCGTCCATCGGCATGTTAAAAGACGCTGTTATGATTTTATTAAGCGTTACATTCTCTGCCAAATTAATTGGGTCTGTCGAAACGACCAAGGGTGCAAGTACTGCACCTGTGCTGAATGTCCAAATATAATCAGTCTGAAGTGCATTCCCTCTTTTATCCTTAACTGTAGTTTTTACTTTGCCAGTGTAAGTAGTGTTAGGAAGTAAAGGTTCATTAGGTATGAAAGTAGCTGTGGTACCTGAGTATGCAATTGATCCCTTTACTGACAGTATCCCATCTATCATTAAAGATGTTGCTGTAATGGTAATTGGATCCATTTCTTCGTTAAAGTTGACAGAAATAATTTGATCCAGAGGAACATTAATTTCTTCGTTGGCAGGTATGGTTGATATAACTATCGGACATACTCCGTCAATTTCAACAAAATCATCTTTGAGACACCCCGTTATATTAACAAAAATTATCGCAATAGTTATCGCTAAAAAAAATCTACCTATCATTTTAATGATTTTAAAATTGTGAAAGAATTTCAATAACACAAAGGTAGAAGGCCAGAATATCTAAACTTTACACAATATTTTATTTAATTTACAATATTCGTCTGTTCTTAAATATTAATACTTTAGAATGATAAAAATAGATAGTAGGATTATGATAGTGGTGATGAAGGATTGTCATTGATGAGTTTTATTGATTGTTGGAATTTGAATGTATTATTTTGTAGAATATAAGCACAACTTCAACTTGATGCTAATTTTAATCTCTTGGGCATTTAAGCCTTTAGTCGTATTGAGCTTGTTTTTCTTAACAACCAAACACCATAAGTACCAAAAGCAGACAGTTTCTAAACATTCTTATTTTCTCTAGTAGAGGTAAAAATAAGCAATTAAATTTACTTAAAACTTTATCCTAGTAATACACTTCACTCTTTGTCATACTATGATTCTAGAGCTTTTATTCTTGAGTCATAGCATTAAGTGCCACTTCGATCATCATGATTTTTGCTAAAAAATAAATGACTAGACCTATTGTAACTCATTAATTTTCATTAAATAATAATAATGACTAGTATGCATTGGTTTATTATTCAATATTGGTTTAGAATGGAGTTAAATGAGGACAATTTTAGGCTTAATTTTTCTATTACTTTGGAAAGGCACGTATTTTCCTTTAATTATCTCCCACAATTTTCATAACTTGGTGTTCAAACCAAAAGACCCAAGTAATATGGCTCGTCAAATAGCATTATCCTTATTCCTTCTAATAAGTTTAGCTGGAGTTGCTGATGCTCAACTTAACCAAAGAGTCCAGCATAGTTTTAACGATGATTTGATTTTAAATGATCAACTTGTAGATTTTGACGGTGATGGTATAGAAGATTATTTTAAACACCTTCTTAATGGAGTATATTATTACATAGGTCACGGAGATGGGCAATTTGGCGAGATCATCAACCTATCTCTCAGCGCCAGTTTGAATAACTTAACTATTGGTGACATAGACCAAGATGGGGATGAAGATATTGTAGCAATAATAGGGATACAAGGTCAGCAAAAATTAATAACTCTTTTAAACCAAGGCAATCACCTTTTTATTAGAAATGAATATGTCTTGAATGAGATTCAAATGGCATCGTCCATTAGTCTGTTGGATATTGATAATAATGGATATTTAGAAATTCTAGTTACTGATACTGATGTAGATGCATTATTTGCAATTAATCTCAATAATGATAATTTAGTCGAGTACACTTTAATGTCATATACAAATCCTGATAGAGTGGTAAGTGGTCAAGATTTTACGGGCAAAAGCATCGTAGTTTATTATAGCAATAACCAGCTGTCGAAACTAAAAATAGATGAGAATTATCAAACTGATGAATTATGGCTAACCTCAGATGTGTCTAAACTCAGAATTATAGAGCTCATTGATGTCAATGATGATCAAATACTAGATTTAGTAACTGCAGCCCAGTTTAAAGCCTATCTTAGAAATGGCAACACCAATGATTCATTTGGCAATAGTCAGACGATCACTAATACTTCATCTGCTAGGGCGATGGCGCCATATGATATAGATCAAGACGGCGACCTAGATTTAGTTTTTGTAAATTATAGCGACTATCATCTCTCACTAGCTAGGAATAATGGTAACTCAAGTTTCAGTGGTGAAGAAATAGAGTTAGATAATAGAAATGGACATACCATTCAACTGAGAGATTTTCAAAATGACGGCTCAATAGATGCTATATGGAGTGGAATCAGAATAGATAATATACTAACAACCAGAGATACTAAAACTGTTTTACAACAGCAATTTGCCAATCAAAATACCTCTATCGCTTATGACTATGACAAAGATGGAGATAAAGACCTCATGTCTCATTCTGACCTAGGTAATAAGTTTGTTTTTTATAGAAATGACTTGACACATTTCACTAAGACATTTGATATAGAACATGAATTTGCTAACATCTCTTATGTCCTCTTGGACATCAACAATGATGAAGTTGATGATATTGTCTATCTAGCAAATAATCAAATAAAGAGCTACCCTAACATCAATGGAGCTTTTAGTACAAATCAAATATTGGCAAATTTAAGTGGAAGTTTAGATTTTGTCAGACTTCATTTAGCAGATATGTCAGGTGATGGTATTCAAGATCTGGTATTAAGTGATGAAGATGATAATATATATTGGCTGAAAAACAATGTTGATAATATCAGTAATACTTTGAATAAAATTTTTATTAAACCTGACCAAAAAGATCGAGCATATAGTTATCAGTTTCTTGATTTTGATAAAGATGGGGATCTAGATCTATTAGGAGGCGAATATTATGGAGGTATAGATTTATTTAAAAATAATGGAGCAGGTAACTTTAGTGGGAATGCGATAATTCTAAGAAATGACTTCGGTACAAATAATATTACCACTTTTGATATGGACAATGATGGATGGGTAGATGTTGCTAGGCTTCAGCACAACTCTGATGGGTCATCTACTCTAGAATGGTATAAAAACGATGGAGGCACATTACTTATTAAGCAATCAGATATCGCTACAGGTTTAGCAGATGCGTTCTATATCGAGTCTAATGATATAAATCTAGATGGTATGGTTGATATGTCTGTGTCAGAGACAAATGGTCATAGAGTTTTATGGTTTTTTAACTTAGGTGACGGCACATATACGGATTACATAGTTGCTGATGAGATCTCTAGCCCTGGGCCACATTATTATACCCAATTAAACACGAATGAAACTCTAGAAATGGTCTTAATGTCCAATGGCATGTTTACCTACACAACCAATGCTCATTTGTCAACACAAATCTTGAATATTGAAAAAATACAGTGTAATGATAATAATTCGGCATTGTTACTAGAAGATGATTTTCTATCTTTTGAAATGTTTTATTATAATAGAGATATAAATGACAAGGAGTTTTATATTCAGACCCAAGATGGATCATGGTCCGCTCAAGGCGAAATAGGTAAGAGAACAAGTTATGAGTTAGAGCCCGGCACTAGTGGCACAGGAGATGTAATCATAGAGATAAGAAATGAAGATGATATACTTTTAGATCAATTTACAATAGAAAACCAAAATCCATGCTTTGATCTGAATAACATAAGTGAGACGGATGTTTTGATGGTTTTCCATGGAGAGATGGGCGGTAATGGTTGGGTAGAATCATCGTTATTCCAAGGACAGAAATGGAAATCTCTATATAATAAATATCAATCTGGAGCAGTCATCTCAGCATCAGAAAGATGTGGGCTCCCAGGGATCACTTGCGAAAATGGACAAGTAGTAACCATCGAGATAGAAGAGAGAAATGTAAAAGGTGATCTTTCACCTATATTGGGATTCTTATCAAAATTAAGAACTCTAAAGCTCAAAAAAAATAAAATCAGTAGCATTACCTCCAACATCGGCAATCTCAAAGAATTAGAATATTTAGACCTTTCTGCTAACCAAATAGAAGGGGCTATTCCTGAGAGCATTGGGTCTTGTACTAAACTAAAATACTTAGATTTAAGGTATAATAACATTGAAGGTGATTTTCCGAAGGAGTTAGCTAGTTTGGTCAATTTAGAAGTTCTTTTTCTAGGGGGAGGTGGAAATACTATCAATGATATCACAGGTGGTTTACCTTCAGATATCGGTAATCTTACTAAGTTAAAACAACTCAATTTAGTTGCATTACCTATGACAGGAGATATACCTGAGAGCTTTGGCAATTTGTCTTCTCTAGAGGAAGTTCTGATTTTTGGAACCCAAATAGGTGGACAACTTCCAGAGTCTTTTGCAGGTATTTATAACCCCAATCTACATACAATTAATCTGAATGGCAATGCTTTCATCGGCTGTATACCTAGTAGTTATAGCGTATTTTGTGATATAAATTTTTTCTCAATAAAATTCAATACTGCAAGTATTATTAATTCGGATGGATTCTGTAGCAATGGCCAATATGCCTGTGGCTTAGATAATGACATGGATGGAGTGGTGACTCCCGAAGACTGTGATGATAGTGATCCTACTATAAGCCCAAATGCTGAAGAAATAGCCTATAATTTTGTGGATGAAGATTGCGACGGCATCTTACTATATCCTTGCCAAGAGGATCAGCATGAGGATAACTCTAGTGTTGAGAAAGCACTAATTATATGCCAAAAAGACACATATGAACTAGATTTACAAAGCAATACCACTACTATAAATTTTGAAGAATGTTCTGTAAACAGTGACATTGGTACCAATGTATGGTTAAGATTTCAAGTCTACCAAAAAGGTAGTTTTTATTTCAAAATAAGCCCTAATACTCCTGAATTTGATGTCAACTTTAGTGTCTATAGAATAGAGGGCGAAGAGATGGTTTTGAGAAGATGTATGCAAAGTACCTGTCCCGGCACCATGGGATTATCGTTAGTAGATTTTAATTTTTCAGAAGATGCAGAATGCGATGAGGACAATAATAATTTTTTAGCAGCCATGTTTATCCAAGAAGGTCAAGAATATTTAATAAGGATATCTTCAAATGAAGTCGTACAACAAACTGTAGAACTTGAGCTTTGTGGGTCGGCTTTACTGTCTCCATGGGACATCAGTTGTAGTGATGAATATCTATTAAACGATGAAGACAATGATGGATATTATGACGATGTAGATTGTAATGACCTAGATCCAAATATCAATTCTGGACAAATAGAAATTCCCTATAACGAGGTGGATGAAAACTGTGATAATCTCGTATTGTTGCCCTGTTATAGTGACAACTATGACGATATAACAAACTACAGCTCAAGTCCTGCAATATGTACTAAGGCAGACCTGGTGTACCCATGCCCTACTTTTGGAGGAGATGCTTTTTTGGTTAATTGTGACGGAGATCCTTACCTAATGAGGTCATATTTATCTATTCAAAAAATAAAAATAAAAGAGGGTGGGTCTTTTTATTTTAAACTTTCCCTTAATAAACCGTCAGAAATTTTGAATTTTGTAGTGTATAAAACCAACAACAATTTTGAACGTGCTAGTTTAGACTTGGTAAGATGCAGTCTGTCCGGATTACATGTTTCAGAGGCCGTAGCTTCAGTAGGACTTTCCCCTACTGAACTAGATACGCAAGAAGGGGCATACGGATTTGATTTTGGTCAAGGCAAGAATGGATATGTTGCAGAGATTGATGCAGCAACAGGAGACGAATATGTCATAATTACCAATGTGTTTAAACCTCAATTAATACTCACTACTACTTACTGTGGTACCGCCACTTTCATTAATGATGATAGCATTTGCGATGATATTTTTGTAACTACAAATGAAGCATCAACCAATGCTATTTCAATCTATCCTAATCCTACAAGTGAGTTAATTTATCTAGATGTTACAGGTGATGTAAACGGAACATACCAATTATATAACTCTTTGGGTCAGACGGCAATGATGGGTAACTTGAACTCAGCGACAATAGACCTAAAACGGCTCGAAAGTGGTATGTATTTATTAAAAGTATTGGACGAATCCTCAAAAACTATATTTATTGAGAAACTATTAAAACAGTAGAATTTCAATAGTTTAAATAAAAAAACTAATTAACCTTTATCTATAAAAACTGAAATAAATCTATTTTTTTTTGTTTTTATTGGTGAGTAATAAACCTAAAAGACCTATAGCCTAAGCTGAAACTGCTAATATTTTAGCCACTATGGTGTTGCTTACAAAAAAGATCGTTTCCATGATATGATTCAATAAAGTGAAAATAGCGTTCGGGCCTTTTCAAATTTATAGGAATTTCAAAGGGTTTTCATAGCTGTTGAATGGCCTTGTTTCTATTCATAATGCAAAGATAATGTAAGAAATGCATTTAATTAAACATTTATACCTTCAATCCATGAATGGTAGAATATGGCATTAAATGGTAATTTTTATTTACCGAGTGGCATTATTATGGAAATTGTAACTACATAAATAACGCTAAAAACTCATCTTTACTATTTCTAGAAACAGGTATTATTGATGCATCTTTCATTACTACATTTCCTGATTTTAAATACTTTTCTACATAGTCCAAGTTTACAATATATGATCTATGTATTTGAACAAATGTGGTAGTCGGAATTATCTTTTTGAAATAGGCAAGCCCTTTTGAGCTTAATATCTTTTTTTTATTATCCAATATTACGTTTGTATATCCATCTTCCGACTCGAGTCGGATAACTTCATATGTGTATACAAATTCAAATCCAAACTCCATTGGAATAGCCAATTTTGCAAATTCCATCTTGTTATTAATATAATTTTTTAAGCTAGTTATACTTCTATATTGGTCCTTCAGCTTGATTCTATCTATTGCTGTATTAAGGGCTTGTTTCAACATCATATTGTCTATGGGTTTTAGAATATACCCTGAGGCAGAAAACTCAAATGCTTTTAAAGCGTATTCGTCATGTGCTGTCACAAAGATAATTTCAAAAGCTATATCTTCAATCTTATTTAATAAGGTCAAACCGCTTTCATTGGGCATAGTAATATCTAAAAAAAGAAGATGAATATCATGTATCTTAAGTAATTTCA
Organism: Saprospiraceae bacterium; assembly: GCA_037968395.1. Lineage (GTDB taxonomy): Bacteria > Bacteroidota > Bacteroidia > Chitinophagales > Saprospiraceae > JADKBO01. Next base: position 7,138 of record JBBKVK010000086.1, read on the forward strand.
TGGCCTCGTCTACTGAGCCTCCTTCTCCAAGTATTTTAATATCTGGGGCTAAAATTTTTAACTTACTGCTAAGATTTTTTCTTGCTATCTCTTCATCATCTATTATAAGCGTATTTATTTTCATACTGATTTACTGTGCTTTTTTATTGTTATCTCAATTCTTGTTCCTAATGCAACACCATTATTATCAATAAGATCAATAATGTCAAATTTCATATCATATTGTTGCAATTTGCCTAAGGTCTCTATTTTTTCCTTAAAGTTATTTATAGCGAACGATTTATGTCCAAAAATATTCTTGGATAATATTTCTTCAGCTGCTTTTCTTCCTATACCGTCGTCTTCAATTGTAATAAGCAGATTTTCATTGTTTTTTTCCAGCTTGATCTTGACTGTCCCACTACCTTTTCTATGAAACAAACCATGATTTAAGGCATTTTCAACAAATGGTTGCAATATAGTAGAAGGGATTAATGTCTCTTTATCATCTTGTAAAAGCTTGTTTTGAACTTCGTAAATTATCTTATTGCTAAATCTTAATTGCTCTAACTCTACATAAAGATTGATAATTTCTAGCTCTTGGCTCAAGGGGATAAATTTTTCTTTAGAGCTATCAAGAAACAGCCTCATTAATCTAGAAAATTTAGCAATAAATGTATCTGCCTTATCGATATCTCGTTGCTGCACTAGATATTGAAGTCCATTTAGTGTATTGAATACAAAGTGAGGGTTCATTTGTGATTGGAGGGCATTGAGCTCTAACTCAGCAAATCGTTTGTTATTCAAGGTTTTCTCTTGCTCAGCAGATTTTATTTTCCTTATTTCTCTACGATATAATTCCCATCCAATAAACATTAAAGCACTTAACAGCCCTAATCTAAATAACCATGTTTGATACCACGGAGTTAATATGATAATTGGAATTACGATCTCATCACTTATATTTCCATAATCATCAATGGCCTGAATATGAAATTTGTATGTACCGTAATTGATAAATGGATAGACTATATTTCTACTTTTTGTTGATATAAACTTATTTTCAAGCCCTTCTAAATAGTATTGGTAGTTCATATGTTTACCATCTATACTTGGGGCGGTAAAATATATTAACAACTTATTTTGGGAGAAATTAATCTTTAATGGTTGCAGATGATTGACTATTGTATTTTCTCCTATTCTTATTGAATCAATATATAAGAACACTTTGTTTTTTATGGTGCTTGAAGCACTTCTTTTTATTTGATAATATCCATCATTGGTAGCTACATGATACAGGCTATCACCTACAACTAAATCATTGATTGTATTACTTTCACCAAAAACATAAGGAGGCAATAGTTTTATTAAAGATAAATTTGGATCTAAAAAATCATTGGTTGAGCACAAGTACAAATTATCATCAGAAAATAGCCAGACATTGTGCCCATCAAAATATCCTCCTTTCAGATTGTAAGTCTTTAATTTATCTATTATTTGATGTTCTCCATTCAATATATAAAATAATTTCCCACTTTCAGTAGTGATCAATTGTTTAGAATCGCTAATATTAATAACACTTAAAGAATGAGATATTTCTGAAATCGTTCTCTCAAATTTGTCGTCTTTATATACATCTATTCCAACTTCTCGTATTGCCCATATTTCATTTTTTGACTGAATGCTGACAATCTTTTTATAATTTGAATTTGTCAACTCTACAACTTGTCCACTTTTGGTGTTTAATTTGTAGAAATAATTAGTTGCAGCAATATATAAATAGTCATTTAATTCATCAATTGACTTAATTTGAAAGTTTTTAAAATTTTCATTTGAGTTAGAAAAAGGGGTTAGTTTTTCAAAATTTTCGAATAAAAACAGACCTTTTTTTGAAGTGCCCAAGATGATTTTGTTGTTTTTTAACTTTTTAAATGTAGAAACACCTGTTGTAAAAATTTTTATTCTATCATTTTCTTTTATAAATAAATCTTTATTGAAATCTTGCAAAATAATGTTTTGTTGCTTTTTGGTGTCAAATGAGAATAGTGAACTAAACGAGCCTTGGTATCTAATCAAATTCCTGATATCCCATTGACTGATAATAGCAAATTTGTTGATATTTGAGGTAATTAATGAATTTTGGTTATCGTCAATAATGAACCGATTCCATTCCATTGATTCCTCCAATTTAATATCAATCTTATTTATCCCAACCTTTCCTTTCTCTGTTTCTTTTAAAATAAAAAAAGAGTTCTTATCAGCTAATAATTCATAGTCTCCATTTCTTAAATTTCTTTGTATTTTGAATTCTTTATTTGAAAAATAAACTGTTTCACATTCATAAACAAACTTATCCATACGTTTAAGAAAAGTAATTTCTTTTGAAGATGGATTGATGTATACAACCATTTCATCATTATATAACCTTCCAACATCTGAAAATTTGATAAGGTCAGCTATCCCAATACATTCCTTTTCATTTATAATATTCGCGGCCTGGTTAGGTAATTCTATCAATGGAGTTTTGATTAAACTATCAATTGAAAAAAACTTATAAAACATTTTACCCTTATTATCCATACTATACATCCATATACAATCCTCTAACTCTGTTAGAAATGCTGTTGCTGAAGCTCCAAGCGAATCAGGCAAAACATGAAATTTACCATCTTGCATAAAAGTCGGAATCTTTGAATTATTAAACAACCATATCCTACCCCATTTGTCTTCGTGTAATTCATAGACATCATTACTTGGCAGCCCATCTTTTAATGTGAAGGTTTTAAAATCATACCCATCATATTTAACAAGTCCTTTATCAGTACCTATCCAATAATATCCCATTGAGTCTTGGATCACCATATATGTCCTGTTGCTAGGGAGACCGTCCTTTATACCATATTCGGTATATGGGGTGTATTGACCCGATATTATACTATTGCATGACAGTATAAGTAATACTAATTTAATGTATAC
>JBBKVK010000087.1:0-2709 GCA_037968395.1 Saprospiraceae bacterium
TGAAGATCTCTATCAGTTGCTAAAACACCCATATGCAGAGCAGCCAAAAAACCAGAACTGGTTTGTCAAAAGACCAGAATGGGCAAGACATAAAGTCGGCTGCTCAATGTTGTCCTGTAGTTCATAGTATAAAATATTCAACAAAAAAAATGAGAGTGAATTTCTCCACTCTCATCTATATTTTAAAAATATCTCGTTAAGAAATTAATCTATTTTAATAAATCTCTTTGTGATATATGTATTATTAGCCTTAGCTGATAAAGTATATACTCCTCCATTAAGTTCTAAAAGACTTAAATCATAAGGTAAACGTCCATTGGTTGTAAATGATTTAACCAATTTACCGTCACTACTTAAGATCTTAATATCTACATCACCCTTAAACCCATTAAAATCTATATTAATGTTTGTAATTGCAGGATTAGGAGAAAGATTTAATTCAATGTCTTTATAACAATCTCTAGTGGAAGAAATAGTCCTTGAATAGGTAAACTTACCATCCATATCTATTTGTTTCAACCTATAATATAGATTATTTACATTTTGAACATTAAGCAAATCATCATTAAATGCATAAGATTTAGTATTAACTAAACTTTCGCTAGCTTTAACAAAACCAATACTTTTAAAATTACCTTTCTCACCTGCTCTTCTTTCAATTTCAAAACCGTAATTGTTTATTTCATTAGCAGTCTCCCAAGACAACAATACATAGTCACAATCAGATGTAGTCAAAGCAAATTTTGTTAGCTCTAAAGGTAAAGCCACATCTACTCCTGCAGTAGACGATTTAATATCATCAATTGTAAGATTGTTAAACGCTTGTGGGCATGGAATTGAACCAGGTACTCCTAGTGGAGGTGGAAGATTAGCATAAATCTCAATTGATGTAGAAATCAATGCAGGACTTCCGCATGGTACCAAACTTAAACCTTCAATTAATACCTCTACTGTTTCTGCCTCTCCAAAATTAACATCTAGGTTTGAGATACCTCTTAAAAAATTATTTGCACTATCAAAATACCACGTAAATTTAGAAGCAATTGATACATTAGCTGCACTTGATACTGAAATAACTTGTGTTGCAGGCATTTGAATCTTAATACCCCACGAACCCGCAGGTGCAGTAGCAACAAAATCCTGAGAAAGCATAGTCCAGTTTACAAAAAGAGTGGTTGTACCATTCATACAGTTATTTGCGATAGTAGTGCCAGAAATACCAGGATCAGCATCGTCAATCGCACACTGAGTAAAAGATGGAATAACCCAAATACTAGTTATAAGTAAGATGATAAATAACTTTTTCATTAATATATCTTTTAAAGTTTATAAAATGGAATGAATCATTTCTGATTCATTCCATTAATTTTTTTAATCTATTTGTAATTGTACTATACTTTGATTGTTATTATTATTAGAATCACCAGCAGTACCACTCTGTATACTCAGTCTTGCACTACCCGTTGTTCCAGAAACTCCAATTGCTGTTGTTTCAATTCCTATAACACTAAATCCATTTGGTGGAATTACAATTCCAGGTTTTGAAGTACATAACCATCCTGCAGCAAGTGCTGTAATATTCCAATCATTATTATCAACAGCAGCAGGTACACCATTGAAAGGTAACGTCGTTGCTGTAGGATTTAATACACTAGTAAACCCAGATACTCCAGGTTTAATAATGAAAATAGTAATTGGCGTTGTATTGCTATTATTACCAACATTCTGAACTGGGAAGAATATACTCTTTGTCTGACCTGTTAAGAAAGCAGAACTTTGAATTACTGGAGACACAGCAGTGAAATCTGTAACTGGGGTACACATACCTCCTACTGTTATAGTAAAGGTACAAGTTGTCGTATTACCTTGATCATCTGTTGCTGTCCATGTTACTATTGTTGTACTATCTGCATCAAACAAGTCACCTGAATTGTGCGACACTGTAAATGTCAATACGCTTCCACAAGGATCATAAAATACCGGTTGTGGGAAATTAACCGCTACTTGACACATATTGTTAGGATTTGTATTAGTGATATTACTAGGACATACTTGAGTAATTGGCCCATAGACATCCTGAACAGTAATGAAGAACTGGCAACTATCAAGGTTACCCTCTAGGTCTGTAAAATATAATCTGACCCTGTTATTACCAACTCTCTGACCAACAGCCGTCACATCGTATACTCCTGAACCAGAATTATATACAAATGTAACTGCCCCAGAAGGTGATGTTCCTCCTCCAGGTCCAACTAGTACTGATTTAGCACTTAATGTGAAGTCTGTAGGATTAGTCGTACAATTGTCTGTAATTGAAGCTACAGTTGTAGCATAATTAGCGGTACATTCATTCACATTAGGTGTTTGAATTGTAACATCAGCAGGACATGTGTTAATCACAGGCAGTACATTGTCCTCGACAGTAACTACTGCATTACAAGTAGCTTGATTTAAGTTAACATCAGTTGCAGTAAGTGTCACTGTATTAGCTCCAATATGACTGCAATCAAAATCTAACTGCGATGCAGCTAAAGATAAAATTCCACATGCATCATTTGATCCATTGTCAATATCTCCTGCTACAATACTTACATCACCTGCAGCATCTAACTGAATTGTTATATCCATACAAATTGCAACTGGTGCAACATTATCTTCAACTGTTACCGTGCTGGTACATGTAGCTGAATTTCCGTACTCATCAGTTCC
>JBBKVK010000088.1:0-14980 GCA_037968395.1 Saprospiraceae bacterium
AGTAATAACAGCACCAGGCGTTATCAATTATACGATAACGGTTGTCAATGATGGAAACACAGACTTGACAAATGTAGTGATGAGTGATGTATTTGCAGGCGGCGCGACATACAGCAGTGGCGATGTAGCAGATACTGGAGTATTGAATGTAGGCGAGACGTGGACTTATACGGCAAGTTATACCGCGACGCAAGATGATATAGATGCAGGAACGGACTTGGTCAATACAGCAAGTGTGGTAACAACAGAGTTACCGACAGCAGAAGAAGCAAGTGCGACAACAACAATCACACAGACGCCAAGTCTGACAATTAGTAAGGTAGCGGATCCAACAGTGATCACAGCACCAGGCGTTATCAATTATACGATAACAGTTGTCAATGATGGAAACACAGACTTGACAAATGTAGTGATGAGTGATGTATTTGCAGGCGGTGCAACATACAGCAGTGGCGATGTAGCAGATACTGGAGTATTAAATGTAGGCGAGACATGGACTTATACGGCAAGTTATACCGCGACCCAAGATGATATAGATGCAGGAACGGACTTGGACAATACAGCAAGTGTGGTAACAACAGAGTTACCAACAGCAGAAGAAGCAAGTGCGACAACAACAATCACACAGACGCCAAGTCTGACAATAAGTAAGGTTGCCGATCCGACAGTGATCACAGCACCAGGCGTTATCAATTATACGATTACAGTTGTCAATGATGGGAACACAGACTTGACAAATGTAGTGATGAGTGATGTATTTGCAGGTGGTGCAACATATAGCAGTGGCGATGTAGCTGATACTGGAGTATTAAATGTAGGAGAGACATGGACTTATACGGCAAGTTATACCGCGACGCAAGATGATATAGATGCAGGAACGGACTTGGTCAATACAGCAAGTGTGGTAACAACCGAGTTACCAACAGCAGAAGAAGCAAGTGCGACGACGACCATTACCCAATCTCCTAGTCTGACAATAAGTAAGGTTGCAGATCCAACAGTAATAACAGCACCAGGAGTTATCAATTATACGATTACGGTTGTCAATGATGGAAACACAGATTTGACAAATGTAGTGATGAGTGATGTATTTGCAGGTGGTGCAACATACAGCAGTGGCGATGTAGCAGATACTGGAGTATTAAATGTAGGCGAGACATGGACTTATACGGCAAGTTATACCGCGACGCAAGATGATATAGATGCAGGTACAGACTTGGTAAATACGGCAAGTGTTGTAACGACGGAGTTACCGACGCCTGAATCAGATACAACAATAACAATTATAATACAAAACCCAAGTTACACAATCGTTAAAACGATTACAGATGTAGGGGGCAATGGATCAGGTGGAAGTGTGAACGAAGCAGGCGATGAAATAGCTTACCAAATCGTGGTAACAAATACTGGAAACCAGAGTATCAATGGTATAATAGTAAATGACCCATTATTAGGAGGAAATTTAAGTGGGCAAATAGAGTCTGAAACCTCAAATGGTATATTAGAAGTAAGTGAGACGTTCACATATACTGGAAGTTATATAGTATTACAAGCCGATTTAGACAATAATGGAGGTGGAGATGGAGACATAGACAATACAGCAACTGTAACAAGTACTGAAATTCCAGTTGCAAAAGAAGATAGCGTTGAGGTACTATTAAACTTGATGCCAAGTATCCAGTTATACAAAACGATAAGTAGTGTAACAGATGTAAACATGAATGGTTTGAACGATGCTGGCGACATTATCAACTATGCCTTTGCAGTAACAAATACAGGTAACACTGTGTTGACAGCGTTACAGGTAACTGATGTGTTAGCAACCGTATCAGGTGGTCCGATATCAAGTTTAATGAACGGTGTAACAGATAACAGTACATTCACAGCTTTATATACGGTACAGCCAAGTGACATGGTAATTGGCTATGTAGATAATACAGCTTTGGTAACAAGTAAAGACCCAATAAATAATGATGTAGTGGATACCTCAGATGCAGGGGACGATACAGTTGAAACAGCCGATGGAGCAGGAGTGATAGATGGAGACTTGACCAATGATCCTACGACACAGGCATTAGACTTAATGCCAGATATATCATTGGACAAGATGATATCTAGTGTAGAAGATGCAAACATGAATATGTATACTGATGCTGGCGACATTATCCATTATACATTTAAAGTTGTAAATACTGGAAATGTTACATTAACTAATATTTTAGTGTCAGATCCTTTAGTGACAGTCGTAGGTGGACCAATACCTTCCATGGACTCTGGAGATATTGATTTTAATACCTTTACAGCATCATACATTATTACACAACAAGATGTAAATAATGGTACAGTAGTAAATATTGCTTATGTTACTGGACTTGATTCTAAAGGAGTTCAAGTTAATGATCAGTCAGATGATCCTAATGATCCAGCCAACGTAAATCCAGACGAGGATAATGATCCTGATGATCCTACAGTAATTACAATTATTCAGACGCCGAGTATAGAGATATTAAAGGATGGTATGTTTGTAGATGAGAGTGGAGATGGTTTTGGTCAGGTAGGGGAGACATTAGTATATACATTTACAGTAACGAATACAGGAAATGTAAGCTTAACAAATGTAGTAGTAGCAGATTCTATAGTAAGTGTAATTGGAGGCCCAATCGACATGACAGTAGGTCAAGTAGATAGCATGACATTCACTGCAGTCTATACCTTGACACAGACAGACATCGATGCAGGAGGAGTATATAACGTGGCTACGGCAACGGGACAAGATCCAAATGGGGAAGATGTAACAGATGATAGCAATGACCCTACACCAATAGATCCAATGGATCCGTTGTATGATCCAACGTGTCCTGATTGTACAGTAACATCAATTCCACAAGATCCGAGAATCAGTTTGATTAAGAGTGTAAGTAACATCATCGATAACGGTGATAACCTAATAGGTGAAGGCGATATAGTACAATATAGCTTCTTAGTTACGAATACAGGAAATGTAACTTTGACAGATGTATTAGTTACAGATATATTAGTAGCTGTAGATGGATTAGCAATACTAAGTATGTCACCAGGAGATACTGATGACATGACCTTTACTGCTAACTATACTATAACTCTTGATGATGCGAATGCAGGAGGATTTGAAAATACAGCGGTAGTAACAGGAACACCGCCTACATTGATTGACGGTGTGCCAGCATCACAAGTGAGCGATGTTTCAGATGCAGGAACAGATCCTGAAGGTTATTATGTAACTAACCCAGAAGGAATAGAAACTAATGCTTTTGATCCAAATGATAATGATCAAGATCCAACAAACGATCCTACTGTAGTTACAATTACACCAATGCCTTCAATTACTCTATTAAAGACTGTATTACCTTTAACAGATACAAATGGAGATGGGTTAGTCGGTGGATATAATGATGTAGTTGAGTATATATTTGAAATTGAGAATACAGGTAATGTGACCTTGTTCAATATTGTTTTAGACGACCAGAATGTTACATTGCTTGGTGGGCCAATTCTTTCAATGGATCCAGGAGATATTGATAACATGACATTTACAGCTAGCCATTTATTCACATTTGATGATGTAGTTGCTGGAATATTTGTTAATAGTGCAACAGTTACAGGAACTGATCCTAGTAATACAGACGTAACCGACATTTCAGATGATCCTTTCGATCCAACAGATTTTGATGAAAATCAAGATGGAGAACCTGATGATCCTACGATTATCTTAGTTAATCAAGGTGGGTCTATAGGTGATAAAGTTTGGAAGGATTTGAATGGTAATGGACTTTACGATCTTGGAGAACCAGGGTTGGCAGATGTATTAGTTACACTGATGGATTGTAATGGAAATGTTATAGATGTTGTAATGACTGATGGTCAAGGTAACTACGTATTCAAATATTTACCACCAAATAACTATCAAGTACTATTCACATTGACTTCTGCTCAGCAACTAGATTGTGATTTTACATTCCCTAATGAAGGAACAAATGAAAACATAGATAGTGATGCTGATCTTGATGGATTGACTGACTGCTTCGCTCTAGGAGTTGAAGAAGACAAGACCGATATAAAAGCTGGTGTTATTCCATTGATGGACATAGATGGCTATGTATGGCATGATCTAGATGGTGATGGAATCCAAGATAGCAACGAACCAGCTATTGCAACGGTCCAAGTTGCATTATATGATGAAAACAATAATTTCATTCAAGGTGCTTATACCGATTCAAACGGGCAATATTTATTTGAAAATGTTTATCCTGGTAATCATTATATCATATTTGTTGACCCAATAGAGTATGAGGCAACAATTCCAAATGCTGGTAATAATGATGCTATAGATAGTGATGCTACAGGTTCGATTACTATTTTCAATGGAACAACAAGTACTGATATCTTTTCACTGTTACCTGATATGGATGATTATACTTTTGATGCAGGCTATTACAAGTGTGTTCAAATTGGTGACAAAGTTTGGTATGACACTGATATGGATGATGTTTGGGATGTTTGGGAGAATGGTATCAATGGTATTTATGTAAGACTTTATAGAAAGCAAAATGGAGTATGGATATTATTCGAGTCAAAAATTACTGGGCATAAACCAGGTACACCTTCTGATGATGGATATTACAAATTTTGCGCTCCTCCTGGAGAATACTATATAGAAGTTGTAATGCCACCGCTTGGTTTGGTACAGACCATTCCAAATGTGATCAATAATCTACCTTTGACCGATCCAAATGAACCAATTAATGACAGTGATCTTACTAATACATTTGGTAAGGCTACAACTGCGTCATTTGTGGTTGCCTCTGGAGAAAAATTATGTCACATTGGTGCTGGTTTTTATCCTATGGCTACTTTAGGTAATGTAGTATGGTTTGACGAAAATGTCAATGGAATCCAAGACGCTAATGAATCCAAAGTGGCAAATGTAAAAGTTGAAGCGTATAAAGCAAATGGTGAATTTGTAGCTGAAACTACTACGAATGCAATAGGTATTTATGAGCTAGATTATCTTCAAAAGGAAGGTTACTATCTTAAATTTTTACCTCCTGCTGGTTATGCCTTTTCACCTGCTAATGCTGGTGATGATGATACTGATTCCGATGTTGATGATAGTAATGGAGCCTTTACAACTCAAGTATTTAATCTACTTCCTGGTGATGTGATTGAATCAGTAGATGCTGGACTTATACTTGGTGTTCTGCCAGTTACTTGGGTAAGTATTGAGGCCGAAAGAATCGATGATAACTATAATCTGGTGTCTTGGGTTACTCAAGATGAAATTAATGCTAGTCACTATCTATTAGAACGACAATTACCAGGGACTAAGCAATTTGAAGAAGTCGTACGAATAGAGACAAAGGGTAATAGTCATTCTAGTAAAAACCTTTATTCATTTGAAGACTATGATAGTGATAATGCAGGCATATACTATTATAGGTTGAAACAAGTAGACTATGATGGTAATTTTGAGTACAGTAAAACGGTACAATTATTAGTAGGAGGTAATGACGAAGTCACACTTTTCCCTAGCCCAAGTACAGGGATAATTAATTTAGAATTAGGTTTAATAAGCGACGGTAATCTTACAATAGATGTTTACAATGCAGAAGGTAAGTTAGTTATTAATAATTTAGTAGATGAAACATTCTCTAAAGGATCGACTTTAAGGAAAATTGACTTATCATATTTAGCTCCAGGTGTATACAATTTTAGAATTGTATCTGGCTACAAAGTAGTTAATAAGGAGATTATTATTATAAGATAAAACGAGCTTCCATTTTTTTTCCAAAGAGGTTATTTCTAATAAAGAAGTGACCTCTTTTTTCTTTTATCAATTAGGGCTACTATATAATTCTGCATTATTAATATAGTTGCAAACATTAAATCATATGTATGACTTACCAAGATGTTTTTGATCTAAACTTTGACCATGTACTTCTGGAGCTAATTTTTTTATTTATTGATGGAACATCATATTGGCTTAATAATTGTAGTACACTGACAATAATTCCATTTTGAGACAATTATTTTATAAATCATATTTGACAATGAGAATAACCAGTCTAGTAACAATTTTTGTAATTTTTGTAATTTTTACAGCTAAAGGACAATTTACCATTACCCAAGTCGTGCCTCCCACCCCTATACCAGCATGTTCAGGAAGTGAGGTCTTTGAAATGACAGCTCAATGTGTTGAATTAACCGGATCAATGGGAAATACATTGACTATAGATTTAGGTCCTGGAGCACATTACATACCGGGTTCGGTTACTGTTACTTCCAGTACAACAGGAACAACAACGGTAATAGAATTTAATATATCAGATGATAACGTTCCTATTTTTACGGTCAGTGATTTACTGGTTACGGAAGAATTTGTCATTGAATATGATGTTTCTCTAGATTGCTCTGTTATTGGTCAAGCAAATTCCCTAAATGTTGTTGAAGCAACACTTTCTGGTAGTGCAGGGGTATCCATAGACACATCATCTGAGTACAGCTCTTCTAATGGGGAAATAAGTCTCTTAAGTTCAACTCCGATTGGTATTGATGGTGTGATTGGATATGAGTTTCAAATTACTAGTACAGTACAAAATACAGGAACTGCAGATGTAGACAGTGTTTTCTTCTGTGTGAAAAACTCTAATAATGCTGAGCTGCAAAGTATACAAATTGGGATTACAACTATATTGCCTATAGGTTCTTCACCTGTGGGCTTTACTTGTTTTAACATAGGCCCTCTTGCTCAGGTAGGAAATATATCCGTCTCAGAAAATTGGGTAATCACTTCTTGTTCGACTCCTACACAAAACTTATATAGAGAAGCTACATTTGGTTGTTTTGGCAATATTGATTGTGAAATGTTAAATAGTGGGGAGACTACTGTTCTAGACCTTACTGCACCTATAGATCCAATAGGCATCTCATTAACAAATGCCTCTGATTTAAGCGTATGTGGAAATCCTGATACAATTTGCATAAATATTACAAATAATAGTGGAGATGGATTTGTTGTAAGGAATATAAAGACAGCGATTACAGATCTTCCAACTGGAGCACTTATTGATTATAGTACACTATTCACAAAGTCAGGACCTGCTGTTTCAATCATACCTGGCACAGATAGTATTTTTGTAGGTGACTTAACAGATGGGCAGACAGTTTCTTTTTCATTGGAATTATCAGTGGAATGTGGCGTCGACTTAGGAAGTCCTATAACATATAAAGCAAGTGTTGATTTTAACGAATTATGTGAAGGCGAACCTACTAACGCCTCCAAAGAGTCTACTGGAATTACTCCAAAAGCTCCAGAATTTAGTATTGTAAATGGATCAATCATGGGCAACCTTGGCAATGGAAATGTTTTTAATGCTATAATTGATGTGCCTGATACTTTAAAAGTTCAACTTATTAATGCAGGTTCAGGGGCAACTGATTCTTTTGTTTACTATGTGATCAATACCACAAATGTTGTAAATCTCGATGTAATGCTAGGTGGAGTTTCATTAACTTCTCTTGGTACAAATGGAGACACTATTTTTTATGCCGTTACGGGAGTCGATATATTAAGAGCTCATATGATGGCACCAGGCTCAGGTACATTTATGACTTTAAATAGCTTTTTGGAAGAGAATGAATCTTTAGTGTTTTGTGAGGTTTGGGAGGGAATATTATGTGATTTTGGCACCCCTGCTCCAATTGAAAGAGGAACTTGGTATGGTTGCGGATCAACCATTGTTTGTGGACAAAGTAACCTGTCAACTACAGGAGTGGACTTTAGTTTTGCAATTCCTAATTTAATGTACAGTGCATATAAAGCAGTGAGGCCTGCATGTTATTCAACAACAAATACAGAACTTGGAGTTAGAATTAATAATATAGGTTATTCTAACGCATCGGATATTTCTTTAACACTTACAGCAGGATCTACAGGTGAGATAATTGCAGGTTCTGTAGTTTATAGTTTTAATTCTGCAGGGCCTTTTAATCCTGTGATGATCGACGGAAGTAATGCGAGTGCAGGATGTACAACAGGTGGAGGATCAGGATCGATCGATATATCTTTTCCTGGAGAAGTGATCTCACCAGATGATACTTTATACATCATGTATGATCTCATTTATGGCTGTGATTGTAATGCTTGTAGTTTATTGGGAATTTACGCATCCAGTGCTTCTAACTTAGTATGGAAAGATCCTTGTGATCTTGATTTTGAAAATCAAAGTAATGTAACTTTTCCTCAATACACTGCCTCACTTGAAGGTATTTTTGATGGTGAAACTCTTGTGTCTAGTCCTGGATGCATAACATATGAAATCACAGCAGGATCAAGTTCATGGTTTAATGGAGCATATCCAAACGCTTATTTTGAGACTATTATAGATATTCAGAAAGGCATTGATTTGACTAGTGCAAATTTATTAGACTCTGATGGTAATTTTGTAACAAATTTTCCTTTTGTTATCTCAACTGATGGTGGAGCAGGGGGTGATGATCAGTATACATTTCAGATTAATGGCAATGTTTCAGGATTTATTCAGATTTGTTATGCTGTTGATTGTACTGAAACCGGAACAGGGTGTCCAAATCGGGCAGACATGTCTATGACCAATTATTTCATACCTGATCCTACATGCTTGCCAGCTTGTAAGGCGAATGTATCATGCGAAAAAGTGTTTCCATTTGTTTTTAATTGTCCAGTTTGCATAGGAACATGTACAGGTCCAAGAGCACTTGATCTTGAAATGAGCAGAACTAATTTCTGTTACTTAGACTTGAACAACGACCATATACCTGATGATGGTTCTTTGGCTGATGCTACTAATGCAAAGGCAAAAAGATTTGTACAAGGTGACTCAATACAATTTACTATGTCAAGTATTGTTGAAGATTTCACTACAATGGGACCATGGGATTTTGGATTTCTAGAATTAGATGTCAACACGTCCAACTTTAATATAATTGGTGGGGAATTAAGAGTATATGATGCAAGTTCACTAATGTATTTAGAATGTAATTCTTTGAAACAAAGTAAATTGGATACCATATTTTTAACCAATATATCAGTTGCGTCTATGAATCTTCTTGGGTGCAGCGATTTTGCAGGTTTTCAATATGCAGCTGGTGATTCTATTTGGATTACAGTATACTTCTCTCCAAAAGAGCCTTTAGCTGAACAGTTCAAACAAATTAACTACGAACCTGAATTGTATCTTAGCAACTTGGATTATGGACTTGGTTCAGAATTTGGTTGTAATGGATTGATAGAAACAATGAATCAAATAGGAATTGCAGAATCCTATATAGTAAACTTAAACGGCGATTTTGGAGGATGCGATATTTCTCCTTTTGGTATCAGACATGATCTATTTTATGGATCAAGTCAATTTGATGAATTTTGTAACGAAATAAGAAGCCCAGGTATACCAGAAACATTTACATTTGTAAAACCAGGAGAACTAGAATTCAGTCTTGAAGATTTGAGATTTGACCTTATACAATATGTAACGAATCCTGACCAAACAGTGGTAACAGGGGCTATCCCATTACAATTTATACTGATCAGTGGAGATACTTTGACCTTTTTGGTTAAAGATTATTTAGCTTCATTGGAAATTACCGAGCAAAGAATAACTTCCAAAGGAATTGATGAAGGATACTCAGCTATCTTTTACCCTGCAGTGAGAGGAAATTGTGAGACCGTAGTGTCGGCATATGATGCTTGCGGTGGCTTTGTGTCAGATGTTGATGACCAAGTTTTTTGCCAGGACAAGAAAATATTTGATCTTAGTTGTCAACAGTTTTCATATACAGGAGGTCCTGTTCTTGCAGCTTCAACTCCGCTTTCATTGGTTGAGCTATCAGAGCCATCTGCATGCGTGAATATTGACTTAACTAACCTTACGTTAATCAATGCACCTTTTTCATGGTTAAATATACAATCACTCACTGGTGGTCTTACAGTTACATCAATGACTGAAACAACAGGTGGTGCAAATACTGTTTTGACACCTACTGCTTTTGGTTTGTATCAATTAGGTACTACAGATTTTGGTGAAACACGAACGTTTACACTTTGTGTTAATGTTACTAATTGTGATTTACAAACTTTGAATTTTACAGCAGGATGGGATTGTACGGCATATCCTGAGACTGTTGAAGAAGCTACTTGTAACTCTCCATCATCTATTCAATTTATTACTCCTGAAAGCGGATTCGCTGGGCAATTGATAAAACCTGTTACAGATATGGAATATGAATTGTGTGATACAATTTGTTTTGTCCATAGGTTTTCTAGCACCAAATTTGGAAATATTAGCGATATCGTTTTTGAATTTACTTTACCAACAGGATCGGAATATGTGCCAAGTTCATTTGAGATTGCTTATCCTGTACCAACATCCTCAGGAGGGGACACGATGTGGGTCTTTGTTGAAGATCCTATAAATTTTGTAGATAACAAATGGAGAATTGATGTGACATCATTGAATGATGTATTGGACAGTGTTGGTCTTATAGGTGTGGCCGGTGCCATCCAAAATTTGAATATTGTGTTGGTGCGATGGAATGCAATAACAACTTGCGATTTTATATCTGGATCTCGTGGCAGATTTATAACTAGGGCAAGCAATACATGCGGTGATCCTCTTCCTGTCTTACAAAGCAGAAGTCCAAAGTTAAAAATTAAAAATGTATTACCAGCGTACGACATAAACTTAACTACAAATGACCTGACACTAAATCCTTGCAATGAAGATGAGGCGACTGCTTCGGTTTCAATGGTAATATCTGCTGGTTCTGGAATAATGACTTCTAGCTCAGACTCAATAAAAATTACTTTACCAGAAGGACTTTCATATATAGATATGTCTTATGATCCTGTCCAAAATGCAACTCTTGGCGCTCCATTGGTAGTGCTTTCAAATGGGGTTTATTGCCTTTTTATACCTGTTAAATCAGGCTTGGTCAATGGCAATATTGTAACATTTAAGCTTGGTATTAAGGCTGTCAATGTTGGTCAAATATGTGGTAATTATGACATGATTGTCCAGACATATAGTTCTACTAATGCTTTATGTGGGGCTACTTCGTGTAACGTTAGGGCACTAAGTGGCGAAGACAACATCAATATTAATATACAAAAACCAGATTTAACAATTGTATCAAATAGTCTAAGTTTGGTGACTATGCCACCATCAAGTGGTTCGTTAAATTACCAGATAAAAATAATGAATAATGGGCCAGTTCCACAACAACTTACAAACGATTTAGTAATTGAATTTTGGGAAGATGTTGATGCAAATGGTGTTTTGGACACACTGGTTGATATGATTATAGCAACTTCAAATGCAAATGCAACTATATTACCTGGAAGAATGCAAGTAATCAGTGGTTCAGTTGCTGTGCCGCCAACTGGTTTATGTAATGCTTTTGCTGTCTTAAACCCTTTTACAGCTTGTGTTTGTGATATTTCTGTTTCTAATTTGACTAAAGTAAATATTATAAATAATTTTGATAAGGAACTAGAAGTGTGTTCGGGAGCCGTATTGACTATGGGTCCAAATCCTGTAACGGGATATGACTATAAGTGGCTTAGTTACAATGGTTCAAATCTAGCTGCTCTGACCACTACTACTAATACGACTACTGACTTACAGTTCACAAATAATTCAGGTTCTAACATTGTGTGGGATTATGTCTTGAGATCTTCTTATGGGTCTTGTTACAGTTATGACACAGTCAATGTTACCATTTACCCACAAGTTGCCAACGCTGTTACAGTATCAGCTTGTATTGGGAATTCTTATGTTATGCCGGGGCCATTATTAGGTTCTGACTTTTTATGGTCACCAGTTACTGATTTGGAAGACCCTACTATGAGCATGACAAAATTAAATCCTGTGGCAGATGCAACTGTTGATTATCTCTTAGCATTCAAAGATAATAATGGTTGTGATGCAACCAAAGAGGTAAAAATTGTTGGTGTTGGATGTAGTCCAAACACTGCATTAGGTGATACAGTTTGGTATGACTTTAATCAAAATGGATTGTTCGATTTAGGAGAATTCGGAGTGCCCGATGTGGTAGTTTACCTATATAATGCAAATAATACGAGCCCTGGAAATGACATTGCTGTAACTATGACAAATAGTATGGGCTTTTATAACTTTGATAGCCTTGCAGCTGGTAATTATGTGGTTCAGTTTATTCTTCCAGACGGTACTTTATTTACTTCTTCAAATAACATAAACGACATTCTAGATAGTGATGCTAATGCCTTAACTGGTTATACAAATGCTTATTATTTGGCAAATGGAGAATACAATTCTACGATCGATGCTGGACTAATACCAGACTGTATGATTGATGTAGAAATTAAAAGTATTACAGATTGTATTTACACAGGTACAGGATATGAGAGGAACATTGAGGTAGATGTGTCTTGGCTTGGAGCTGTTTATACATATCCATTCCTCGGTGGTGTTGATACAGTTTTGTTAAATATTGCAGGACAAACTTTCGAGTATATCATTAACGATATAAATGGAGATACTTCGCAAATTGTGACTATTGATGGTTCGAGTACAATAGATGTTTTTGCTGATGTATCTTTAAAAGTTCAGGATTCATGTACTGATATGGATAGTCTAAAAAACATAATAGCATGTATTTATGACCTTGCCTTAATCAAAGAAATTGCTACATTACCACCGTACAAATATAGTGATACTTTAACGTATAATATTACAGTAGTGAACCAAGGATTGCAAGCAACAAATAATATTGTTGTGAATGATTATTTTCCATCAGGTTTTGCTTTCTTACCAGGTATTAATTCTATCTGGATTCAGACTACTCCTACAAACTTGTTGACTGTAATCGCAGATACCTTGTTGCCAGGAGAATCAACAATACTCCCTTTGAAATTAGAATTAATCATGTCTTCAGCTACAGATGCTTGGTTAAATCAGGCTGAAATATTCTCGTTTACTGACACTTCAGGTGTTGATAGATCTTTAGAGGATATTGATAGTACTCCAGATGATAACCCAAATAACGATGCAGGTGGTGTTGCAAATAGTGGATCAGATAATGCCTTAAATGGTGATGGTACAGGTCCATTGGATGGAACAAACCCTAATACTGATGAAGATGATGAAGATCCTGAATTGATTACAATAATAGATCTTGCATTAACCAAACAATTAATTACTCCTGGTCCGTATGCCTTTGGACAAACAGTTCAATTTTTAATTACGGTATATAATCAGGGTAATGTGGCAGTTCAAAATGTCAAAGTAAACGACTTCATTCCTAATGGTTACGCTTGGGATGTCTCTAATGAGCCCAATTGGATGCTTTTTGGAAATATTGCAAGTGATACTTTGACAGGTCCAATATTACCAGGCCAAAATGCAACCACAACGTTATCTTTAGTTATTCAAAAAGCGGCGGCAAACCAGTATGTCAACAGTGCAGAAATTGAATATTTTGAAAATTTAGCCGGGAATAATATTTCAAACCAAGATATTGACAGTACACCTGACAATGATCCGCTAAATGATTCAGGAGGAAATCCAGGAACAGGTTCTGATGATGCTCTCAATGGAAATGGTACAGGTTTGAATGGTGATACAAATGGTGCAACAGATGAAGATGACAATGATGTAGCCTTTCTTTCTGTGCCATCAATAAACTTGGAAAAAACATTTACAATGGTTGTTCCAGCTTCAAGTGGAGTTTTAGGAAATTATGATGTAACCTTTGAAATACTTATTACAAATGATGGAACTACTAAACTTAACAATTTAAAATTACAAGATGACTTAGTTGAACAATTAGGGGGAACTTTTATAGATATTGTAAATCCTCCTTATGTTAATTTGGCTTCTACTACAGCATCTATGATTCCCACTATAAATGCAGGATACAATGGTGGAACTATAGACACTATATTTTCCGGAACTGATGGATGTCTTAGAGTGGATGAACAAATTTTGGTCATCCTCGAAGCTGAAGTTACTAATTTATCTGGTGCAGATATTAACGAAGCAGTTGTGATGGCAATAGATTCATTAGGAATTATGGTAATGGACTCTGATACAGCAATGTTGTTAGTTCCTAACTGTTTCTTATCGATTACTTGTCCTTTATCTGATCAAGGTACTTTCAAATGCGTTGATGAAGTTCCTTTAGCTGCCAATGATGTCGCTTCTTTCAATAACATTGATGCAGCATCTTCAATTGACAACTATTGCCAAATACCAACAGTGACAGTAGTTGAAACTCAGACTGGAACAGGATGTTCAGCTAGTCCATTGGTAATAACAAGAAAATATATAATAACAGATAATGGCGATCCACTTATTGGTGTTCAAAAAGACAGTTGTGAGGTAACTTACACAGTAATTGATGATGAAAAACCTTTAATTATGGGTCTTCCTCAGGATCTGATATTACAATGCAATGATCCAAATCTTGCAACAAAGATTAATACATGGATTACGAATAATGCTAATTCTGTATCTGTAGATAATTGCAGTGCTGTTACGACTACTGTTACAGCAATAGATACAACAATAATTTGTGGAGGAGCAACCAATACAGCATACAGTATAGTAATCAGTGATATATGTGGAAACAATGTTACTGCTTATGCAAATGTTGTCATCAATGACAATTCAGACCCTGTTCTTACCTTACCAACAGGAGTAGACACAGTTTCTTGCGATTCAGACATTAGTACTGGAAGAGAAGGATGGTTTGCATCGGCAAGTGGATTAGATGATTGTAGCACCACAGTTGGGATAACTTATAGTTTAATATCAATCAATGAAAGTTGTGATATGAACTCAACTATTGTTTCAGAAAAGTACTTATTTACTGCTACTGACGAATGTGGCAATGTAAGTACAGGAACATCAACTTTTGTAATAGAAGA
>JBBKVK010000089.1:0-4549 GCA_037968395.1 Saprospiraceae bacterium
GGATCAATGTCCTTTCTGTAGAACTCACAGTACAGACGACAACCAGGAAGGACAGATTTATAGAGACGAAAATGTAAGAGTACAAAATGGATCATTGTTCTTGGACGTGAAAAAAGAAAATGCAAATTGGTATCAATTCGATAAAAATTATACGTCTGGAATGATTCATTCTAAGCAGACCTTTAATGATTATTCCAAGTTTGAAGTCCGATGTAAAATACCAAATGGAACAGGGTATTGGCCTGCATTTTGGATGTTCGGATGGAGTACAGAAATAGATGTATTTGAGTTATATGAGGTTTCTGATGAATATGAATCATCTGTCCATTTTTGGAATGGAAGCACAAGTGAGAGATGGACAAGAATAATAAATACTGGAATTGATCTTTCACAGGACTTTCATACATATGCTGTAGAGTATGATAGATATCGAATTAAGTTTTTATTTGATGGTGCTGTGGTTGGGATTATGCCAAGATTAATTGCTACAAATGGAGTTGAAATTACTGGTTGCTCATATATTCCTCAAGGACTATATGTAGATTATCATATTTTCCCACAATATGGTAATCCACTAAATGTAATAGCTAACGTTGCTTTATTAAATCAACAAGCTGAAAATGAAATGGTTGATGAAAGTAGCATGGAAATAGATTATATCAAAGTATATCAAAGAATTGATCCATGCGAAAATTTCGAGGATTTTGTAAGGGTTGAGGAAAATGATACTTGGACAGCGGATAGGAGAATTAGGGTACTTAGAATAGAAGAAGATGTCACCTTAAATCTTAGTAACTGTACTATTGAATTTCAAGAAAATGGAAGAATTTATTTAGATGAAGGAGCCAAGCTTATAATGAATGGAGCTACGTTGACTTCGTGTTCTCCAGATATAAAATGGGATGGAATTAAAGCGGATGATAATGCATATATTAATATGAGTTCTTGGAGCAGAATTGAAAATGCTAATATTGGGGCTAAGCTTGGTTCGACTCCTCTAGGATCACCAACAGGGCAAATTGTGTTTGATGATACTCCAACCATTAATGTGGAATTATACTCTGGATTTAAGAACTGTGATGTGGGAATTCAGATAGGAGTTGGACATACTAATAGTAGATTATCAGGAAGATCATGGTTTGAAGACTGTGGTACAGCAATTTTGGCAAATCAAAGCTCAGGGTTGTTATTAGACAGAGTTGAATTTTATGACAACTTGGAGTCCATTAGAGCTATTGATTCTTATATTCATGTTAGAGACGGAAATGCATTTCATGGTGGTGAAACGGGTATCTCAATTGAAGGAACATTTCCAGGATCAACGGGAATTGATATTGGAGATATGGGACAAGGTTGGAATTTCTTTGCTTCTAATATGCAAAATGGTATCACATGTCAAGGGGCAGAGCACCCAGTTGGTGCTAATATTGTAAATTGTCGATTCTCCAATGTCACTAATTCAGCAACTGTATTTGGAGGTTCTAATCAGTACATGTACTATAATAATACTGTAGAAAATGCACCTAATGGTGTTTTCTCATTCGCAACAGGTGACAATTTCAATATGACCCGTTGTAATGAATTTGCTAATATTAGCAACGTTGACAATTTATATCTATTTAGCAATCAGAACACCCAATTTCTTGAAAATGTATCTACTGGATCACATAATGTAAATTATGGATTTTTGTCTGCACTCATGCCAGAAAATATAGGGTCTAATTCCAATCCAGCGGGAAACTGTTTCTCAAACAATGGAGTAGATATTGTGGCAGAATCATTTTTTATTTTTAGTCAAGGTAATAATTTTAAGTATCATTTTTATGATGGATTGAACGCTGGTCCTTGTCAAGAACCAATAAATTCAGGAAATTATACAAAAGTTGAGTCGGTGGTTCAATTCGAGCATTGCGATGGGGAAATAGGTATATTTAATCTCATTGACCCTGTTGGTAATGGGGTAAAGGGGTTTGTGCCTGATAATGACAATCCACCTACGTGTACTTATCATATCCCAAAGGACTCTATTAGAACAAATATTCTTCATTGGATAGACAAAGTGGTGGAAGAAGGAGGTGATGATCCAAGAACACCAATTAATGAAGAGACTTCTCCACCTACCCCTGTAAGGAAGGATTATGAGGCTGTACTGGACCAATGGATTAGATATGCCATATATAGAGGTAATGATGAAAGTGATTGTGCTTTTGTAGAATCAATTTTATCACCTATGGTCACCTTTCATTGGCAAAAAAGAAGATATGGGCAAAAAATAATGTGTGGAGATATTGAAGGAGCTTCATATGTTCTCAATTCCTTACAGACTGAAGTTCCAGACATTGTAGCTTTCAAGACAATTCAAAATATTAATTTAAAGCGGTTGCGAGGATTGGGAGATGGCAATTGGATTTCGGACACAGAAATATCTGAATTGAAGACCATCAGTATATCTGAAGTTCCTTCCTCAGGCTATGCCAAAAGTTTATATCGACTTTTGACAGGCATAAAAGTGCCATATGATATTCCAGATATGGATGATTACAAATCAAATGTTAGTCCTAGAGGTATTTTGGACCGAAATACTATAGCTGAGGAAATGAGAATTTTTCCAAATCCGGCAACAGACAAGATTTATATAGGAGTCGATAAGGAATTATCAAGGATATCTATTTCGGATATTAATGGTAGATCTATTATCAATTACAATAATCAAAATGAAATTGATGTAAGCGGACTCGCAGATGGATTATATATAATAAGTCTTCATTTTATAGATGGAACTTTAATTAATCAAAAAATGGTTATTAATTAAAATAAAATGGGGTCTGGGTATTTATATTCAGACCTCTAAATAGTATAGTTATGAGACATTTAATTTTAATCATTGTTTCAATATTCTTAACCTCTCACTTACGAGGTCAAGAATATTTTAATACAATCGTCCCCTTCGAATTTGGAAATCCAAATCCTGGTGAGTTATTTGATTATCAAGGAAGCCACTTAATACCAGTAATCTATTTTTCGGCTTCATTGGACATTTCTACAATAATTGAAATTCAACCAAATGGTGATTTTATTTATCACCATTATCAAGATTTTAATTTTACTAATCAATCATTGTCTGAAATAGAAGGTGTGCTTTATGCCTTTGCAAAGGATAAGTCTAAGGCTTTAGATTTACAGGTAGCAAAAATTGGTCAGAATTGGGATTTAAGTATGCATAGCTTCATAGAAACTGATGGTGATTTGAATTATGTTTTATATTCAATTAGTATTGGAAAAAAACTCTACAACTCATTTAGTTTTAAAACAGATGGCACAAGAAAATATGGAATAAACAAAATGGATGAAAACCTCAATACTATTTGGACAAAGTACTATGAATCAAATATTAGTTATTCAGCTCCTATGCAACTTAGTGCTTCATATGACGGAAATCTTTTTATGAGTTATATACTGCGATATGAGAATCAATCTCGATCCAATGCCTATGTGACTAAAATTGACACATCAGGAGAGGTCATCTGGAAGACTGACCCCATGGTATTGATTGATGGAGGTGCTGCTCCCATACACATTGCTGAATTATCAAACGGTAATATTATAGTGACCTACCGTAAAGATATGTGGGATGATTACGACTGGTGGTGCTGTCTAGTTCCATTTACGCCTACTTTTATATTCTTAGATAAGAACGGAAATATATTAAATGAGAATGTTCTAAAAATATATAAAAGTGAAAATGTAGAATTTCAAGGCTTACAAAGTGGTAAAGGCGATTATTATTATGGTTATGGCCGCCGTCAATTTGATACTCCACTGGAAAGAAATCATTATGGATTTATTACAAAATACAACAACAATGGAGATACAATCTGGACAAAACTGTATCGCCACCCTTTATATGATGATGAATCCATGCTTCATGCAGTAAAGGATATCATAGAGTTGGACAACGGAGATATTGTTGCTATGGGTGATATTTATCCCTCAGGGGAGGAATCAGATATTTGGTATTTCAAAGTGGATTCGAATGGTTGTTTTTCTCCAGAAAATTGTAATGATGAAATCCAAATTTTAACGAACATCAATGACCTGGAAAATATAAATAACAATTTGTCTATATACCCCAATCCATGCACTGATCAATTGAATTTTGTGTCTAGTGGGAAAATTGAAAAAATTGAGCTTTATGGACTTGAAGGAAGCTTACAATTTAGATCGGTAGATGAAGCAACTACTATTGATGTGTCCAACTTTAAAAAAGGTTGCTATTTACTTAAGACGTATCTAAAGTATGGCACAGTTATTAACAGAAAAATAATCATTCAATGAAACATTTACTTTTAAACATCATAATTTTTGTAGGATGTACAAGCAATTTATTTGCTCAGTTTAATATTGGTGTGAAAGCTGGACTATCAGTTTCAAGTGTTAATTTTTCTGGTATTGAAGTACCATCAAATTATCGATTAGGTATGTCAATTGGAATTCCCATATCTTACGATATTTCCAAAAGAGTTATGGTAGGGGTAAATACTGATTTTAT
>JBBKVK010000090.1:0-2762 GCA_037968395.1 Saprospiraceae bacterium
AGTGCCACATAATATGGGTGGTTGTGCAATGGGTAGCAACAAGGAAACCGGTGTTGTTGATACCGTCGGGCGGGTATTTTCGCAAAAAAATTTCCTGGTATTAGATGGCTCCATTTTACCTTGTTCTATTGGGCCAAACCCGGCACTTACTATACTGGCATTTGCAGAACGTTCTATGCATACCGTGATACCAGAGTGGGCAGAAAATGGGGAGATAGTGGCAACTAACAAATAAACTTTTACGATTCTGCCCTTTATTGTCTCTTCCTGATATAGGTTGACTACAAGTCAACCAAAAATGGACTTAAAAAATCAACAGACAATGACCAGCAATCTGCAGCACTGCAGCAAAAAATTGCGACATTGGAAAACAACTGCAATGGTAAAAGCTTAAAGCAGATACACTGGATACGATGATCAACGTTGCTGAAAAGCAATTAGACATCCAGATCAGAAAAAGCCTGGCACCCAACAGTCCGGGAAATAAAAACGGCCAATCCATCTTCTAGTATGCAAAAAATTTACTTCCGATTGCTATCTAGGTTGGGTAATTCCACGGGGGGGTCACAAACAAAAAAATGAAAAATCAACTAAAGTTTTTTTATTTCTAACCGATTGTTTAGTTTTGTGCCACAATTAAAAGATAATGCCTAGAACAAAAGCATACAACAAAGAAGAAGTAACACAAAAAGCAATGAATCTATTTTGGAAAAACGGATTCAAAACTACTTCTATGCAAATGCTTGAGAAAGAAATGGGAATAAATAAGTTCTCCATTTATGACAGTTTCGGAAGTAAGGAAGGCTTGTTAGGAGAAAGTATAAAATTGTATGCTCAAAAATTAAACACGATAATAGAAAAATTAGAGGAATCTGAGGAAGGAATCAATGCAATCAAAAAATATTTTTACGCCTTTAGAAAATTTTCCATCGAAAATAAAATACCAAAAGGATGCCTTGTTACCAATACCGCTAACGAAATGATGGATAGCTGTAATGACAATGTGAAATCACTTCTTGTAAATTGTACCACAAAGGTGCGAAATGCTTTTGCACAAAAGCTATTGGAAACAGAACAATATAGTAATGAAGAAATTGAACAAACAGCAGACTTTTTACTTGTTGCCATAGCAGGCTTTTCCTCCGCGACTAAAATGTTTTCAAAAAAGCAGGTTGAGAATTATTTAAATCACATTTTTAAAACCATATAAAAAAATTTAACCAATATCTAACCAATCGTTTAGATAAAATAATAACAATGAATAAATTTAAAACAACAACCGTATTTACAACGTCATTATTAATGGGGTTAATATTAAGCAGATTTGCCATTTCAAAACTTACCGGTTGGGAAATTTCTGTGCAAGCTTTTATTGAAATGGCTAAACCCCTGGGTATAGATCCAACATTTTTTAGAATTTCAACAGGAATTTTAATAGCTATTGTTTTTATAGCTTATTTAACTACTGCATTCTTTACGCTTTTTAAAAACAAAATTACTTTACCTGATCAATTCAATTATTTTAATCTGGCATTTTTCGCAAACACTTTAGGCTTGCTAACTATGGTTGGCGCTTTATTAGCAGAGATCTTTTTAAGAGTACAACCAAAATGGCTGTTAGTCTATATTGCTATTGGGGTAATCATATTTTCAGCAGTTAATCTCTTCATCATAAAAAACAACGCTTCTATTTATATGAAATTAATAAAACCTAAAAAATTACGGGCATAAAATGAATAATAAAACACTAGCTATAAACCTGCTACGTATTTCATTTGGGATTAACTTTTTTTTTCATGGAATAGTGAGGTTACCCCATTTAGAAAAATTTGTATCGGGTATGCAAAGCACTTTTCAAGATACATTTCTTCCAACTATATTAGTTACACCAATGGCATATGCAATACCTTTTGCGGAAATTATTATTGGACTTCTATTGCTTATTAATAAATTCACCAGAGAAGCTCTTCTGGCATCTTTTATATTAATGAATATTTTAGTCATTGGAAGTTGTATAACACAGAAATGGGATCTTGTAGGCTTACAAGCAACCTATATTGGTTTCCTATTCTTATTACTATACTTTACAAAAGACAATCAAACATCTAAAGAAAAATAATTATGAAATTAATGACCCTTGTAATAACATGTTCTATTGTATTAACATCGATAAGTTGTAAAACGAATTCAAAAGATAAAAATAAAAATAAAATGAAAACAGAAGTAAAAACAAACTTGACTACAGAACTTGAAGAACGAAAAGTAAATTTTAATACTAAAGCAGATAGTTCTACCCTAAGGATTTATAAAGAAGGTTTAGATGAAGTTTTAAATAGTGGTATTTTACAATCTGCTAAAAATGTGGGTGATATTGCACCTGATTTTACTTTAAAAAATGCGCTTGGAGACAATGTTACTTTAAAAGAATATTTAACTAAAGGTCCGGTTGTACTTATTTGGTATCGAGGGGGTTGGTGCCCATACTGTAATCTTACCTTACATTATCTACAGGAAGAATTACCAAACATTAAAGCTGTGGGTGCAAACTTAGTTGCTTTAACTCCCGAGTTACCAGACCAATCAATTAGCACCACTGAAAAACATCATTTAGGGTTTGAGGTATTAAGTGATATGGGCAATAAAATTGCTAAAAAATATGGTGTAGTTTTTAAATTAACTGATGATGTAGCTAAAATATACAATGACAAGTTTAGCCTAAATACAAACAATGGAGATAACAGTAACGAATTACCATTAGCAGC
>JBBKVK010000091.1:0-9544 GCA_037968395.1 Saprospiraceae bacterium
AATTTAGAAGAAAAAATAAATATAGAAGCTGTTAAAGCGATGCCTAGTATAGGATTGATGCCAATGGTGTTAAACCATCGTTTTAGCCTTGTGAATTGTAATGTAAAGTAATATTTCAAGAAATAATAAGCTTTGAATGTGGAGGTACAAAGATACAGCTAAAATTATTTAGGATAACTTTAGAAATAATTCTTTATCAGACTTAAACGCAATAGATCTATTTCTGATTATGATAGTTCTTAATATTTTAGTTGTAATCTACAATTTGTCATTCTCTTATACATTTTCAATTTTGCTTTTACTGTAACCTAAGTGATGTAATTAATTATAATTATTTGTCCTTTCTACCGTTATGGCACTATAAACTACTACTTATGAAATTTATTCTTATAGTATTCGGGATTTTGTCTACTCGTATTATAATGGCACAAACTGAGCCTCCACATCCTAAGTTTAGCAATTTTAGAGGTGGTGCTTATAAGTTAGAGGTCATTGAAGTAGAGAATAGTAGGGGAGTGAAGCGGAAAATGCTTAAAGAAAAGTATGGTGATTTCGTATATGATTATCCAAAAATTGGCTTTGTCGATATTCCTAATTTGAACATTGCTCTTAGCGATTCGGACGAAGTGAAATTCCCTGGTATTGATAGGAGTACTTCATTCTGCATGGTTTTACATTCTACTATGACCATAACAACAAAAGGATGTTACGAATTTAGTCTTAATTCTGATGATGGATCTATTTTATGGATTAACGATGAAATGGTGGTTGATAATGATGGTGGTCACCAGATGAGAAAACGTTTGGATTCACTAGTGTACGATCCAGGTACTTACAATGTGAAAGTTTGGTATTTTCAAAGTCTCCCAGACAAGTTTGGGATCATCTTAGACGCCAAGATAGTAGGTAAAGCTGAAGTATGCCCTACTAAAATCAGGACTAACATAAAGCCAGTTTTGAACTTTGAAAGCACTGTGTTTTTTGACATTGGGAGTGCTGTTCTCAAAAGTGAAGCAATTAAAGAGATAGAAAACATAGCTAAATCCATCAATATCCAAAAGGTAAAAAGCATATCGATAATTGGTCACACTGATGATCAAGGAATAACTGAAAACAACCTAGTACTTTCTTTGAGAAGAGCCGAAAGTATAGGAAAAGCTTTAAGATCTTATTTGCAAGAAGATATAATTATCAACACTCAAGGCTTAGGAGAATCTACTCCAATGCATTCTAATGACACAAAGAAAGGACAAGCTAAAAACCGCCGTGTAGAGATTATACTTGAATATTAAAATAGGTTTGCTTTTAAAAAAATAAGGAAGACAAATTTCTATTTTGCCTTCCCTAAATAAGTCCTCTTTCCCCGAATAGTATGAATAAATTTGAACCTAATCCTATTTTTCAACAACCAATTTCATAGTCACGCCTCTTTCATCCTTTGTCATTGCTTTAATGGTATACATCCCACTAGCAATATGACTAATATTGATTTTTGTGTTTTGTTGATTTGGATTTTGGTTTATAACTTGTTGTCCAGCAAGATTATAAATGGTAATATTTGCTATTTCTGTACCTGCTTGGATGGTAATTTCATCCTGAGCTGGATTTGGAAATGCCCTAATAACGACTGCGTTAAAATCTGTATTTGTTGTACTTGTAGTCCCTGAGTTTTCAGCATTAAAAGTTGGACTCATTGTTTGAAAGTCACCAGTACCATTAGGGAATCTTCCGAAAGAAATGTCTGTTGTTTGATTCACATAACTTATTTCATCTATGATAGTATTACCTGAGTCATTGGAGAGAATTATAGATTCTGCTGATGCAGAAAGTTTAAAATTAGCATGCAGTCCAGCTTGATCTTCGTCATTATCTGCCCATATGATTAGGTAATTATTTGGTGCAATTGTCGTACCTGAAGGGAAAGCCCATTGGGTTAAATCAGTTGCATCATCCGTTAAAAAATATCCTTCTAAATCAATCATAGATGTACCGTTATTATACAATTCAATCCAATCTTCAAACTCTCCATCTTGATCCGCCTGAGTGATATCATTAGATGCCATAAACTCATTTATTACAAGATCACCAACAGTTGGATTTGTGATTGTTGCATTAATTGTATAATATTCATGCTCAGCCCTTTGTGGAGCAAATTTACCAATATTATCATTTTCTGCATAGACATAATACTGAGTAAACGAGTTTGTGATCGCTATTGAAACACCATAAATACCATCATTTGCAGCGCCATCACTGTGTACACCATCATCGTACATTTGAACTCTTTGAAAAGGAGCACCTAATGCTGATCTAAAGCCTAAATATGCTGTATTGGCATTTGTGATGATTGCAGTAATACTAATGTTTTCATTAACAAGTGGATTAACACTTGATAGGGTAATATTTGTAATGTCAGGTTCAATCTGAGTAAAATCTGATTGACCTAAGAGATAAGCACTTCTCCCATCCATTAAGTTTGTTATACCTATTGTCGCTCCACCTCCAGGTCCTCCTCCAGAACTAACGTCTTTAGTTAAATTATCAACAAAATTATTGTAACTAAAAAACTTGTTCCCATCGGCCTGAACAGCTGTATTTATTGTATTTTGTAGAGAAAGCCCTGTAGTGTAATAGGTATCATTGTCAAAATTTTCTAACAACATAGTTTTGATATGTGCAAGATACATTCGTTTATACATTGGTACACTTAATAGTTTCTGAATTAAGGGAAAAGATGCTTCATTGTCATGAAGTAAATGGCTCATCTGTTGCTTCTGGGTGTTACTATTTAAATTTCCTGAACCAGTACTTGAGAATCGTCCAAATGACTCGTTTAGATCCCAAACGACTGGCAAAAATCTTCCATAATCGTCTCTGTAAAGATAGTAGTTTTGAGAAAAAGCTCCAATGTAACTGTCAAGGTTTACCAATACATTATTAAAAGCAAGCATCCACAATGCTCGGTCTACATCTAGTATTTTTTCAATTTCACTAGGGTAATTCTTTAATGTGTCACAGAGGTCTATCAATTCTTGCCATCCACCATCAGACTTAACTTCATATGCATCATAGTATTTAGCACTATCTTGCCCTAAATAAACAAGATTTGGGTAATCTGTTGTGCCCATTCCAGCACCATCAGGAGGATTACACTTAATAAATGTATTCTTTTTAGAATAAAATCGACTGTTTACAAATTTTTTAGAAATGGACTCTGAGTTGCTATATAATCCAATCAACTTTCCATTAACAGATACATTTGCATAATTACTCAAGGGTGCATCCATATATTGCCTTAGTACCTGATAAGAAAGCACTTCACGTAAGAAAGATGGATCTTTAGCCACGTTGCTCAATTTAATATCAGTATAAGCCTCGTATTGATGATCCTTATAGGTGTCAAGTTCTATGTGAAATGGATTTTTGGTTTGATTGGCTTGGTAGGTGCTATTGCCCTTGTATTTAACGCCAACACTGTCAAAGACTTCTCCATTTATCGACACACTTTGGGCCAATATATAATCTCCTGAAGAAGCATAGGCATTATCCAACAATTGATCCCAATTGGTTTCTGCAAATGTTATTTCTATCGTCTGAATATTGTCTAAGTTGTAAAATTCTTGAGCATTTGCTGCCGTTCCTATTAGAATAAAAAGAGAGTAAAGTATGTGTTTCATAATTTGATTTTGATATTTGTATTTAGAATGTATTGTTTTGAAGTTATTGTATTATTATGAATAGACGATATTTTTAGTTTTATCCTTCGCAATTAAATTCAATAATTATAAATAAGAATGCCGGTAATTTTCATAGCCTTACCATGTTGGTAATTAGTTTGTCATTTACACATCTTTTAAAATGATTTGTATTGAATAATTTAACGATCTAATTACTTTTTGAGTCTGTGAATTCTGGGCAATCCAATCTTATTTCATGGCCTAATAACGGGATATCCATCAAATTACAAAAATGCATTTCTTTTCTATCTCCTTTGTAGTGCCTACAATTATAACAAGTCCTTTGCACTTCAATAACTTTACGTTGATTTAGTTGATATATAAGTTTCGAGATTGTTTGGAAAATACTTTGGAGTTCTGATTCTTCAAAATTCCCTAACTCGTCTGAAATAGATACAGCATATTTTGATAAATCTTCAACTAAATGTGTGCCTTCTGATGTAATGATTAAGTTATATCTTCGATTGTCATTAGGGGAGAAATCTTTTATTAGTAGGCGTTTAGTAATCAAGACCTTAACAACATCGCTAATTGTGGCCTTAGAAACACTATATTCTTTTGCCAGATAACTTACGTTACAAATATCCGAATGATGATTGGATACAAAAAGAAGAATTTGTATTTGAATTGGACTAAGTCCATATGCTTTAGCTTTCTCCCATAACAATGACTTCAAGACTTCTGAAAGCCGCTCTAACCCGTTAAGTACTTTTAGTTCTATTTGCAATTTAAATCACTTCAAGATTAGCATAAATTGTAAAGTTAATATTCCTAGTTATATTTTTGGCTAATTACATCCTTCCATCTCTATGATAAGATATCCATTTGTATTAATTTCTTCCTCCCATTTAGGTTTAAGTGCTTCAATATGACAAAGGCGACATTGTTTAGATGTAAGAGCTTGACCATCTTGATCTTTAGTTTTAAGATACGATTTACCATATTGATAAATTATAGAAGTGTCAGTAATTTCTGTTGGAACTATTATATCAAAATGCATAATTGAACCGTCTTTCTTGGTTACATAAGTATCCCAAACATTTATTTTTCTAGTAACTTGTTGCATAGTTTATTTATATTTATTTCATAAGTGAATATAGAAAATAGAGTAAAACAGTATTTACATATATACAATGTACTGCATAATTAGGATTTCTAACTATGCAGTACAAAAAAATATTTATCCTTTTACATCTGCCATTGAAGCTCCAAAATTAATATGTAAAACATTGCCATTTGGAGTAACCAATGCAGGAACAGATTTAACACCAGTTTTTTCAGCTTCTTCTATTCGACCTTTGTCATTACCAAAGTGAACGATTTCTACATTTGAATCACCTATTTACTATTGTGTTAGTTTTTTATAATCATCAACCATTATTTGGCTCATTATTATATTAAAAAAAGAAACAGCTCCCAATGTAGTTAAAACAATTTAAAGAACTCCTGTAAAATCAATTTCTGTAGCGTTTTATTTGAAGTAAATAACACATTGGAGGCTTTTACCATAGTTGGATACAGCAGTCAATGTAAGAGCTCGTATGGTAATATCTTGCTCTATAGTTCCTAAAGTTCTACTCATTTCGGCAATTGAAAGAGTAACTGCATCTACATCAGTAAATCCCTCAACTATGGCAGAAACATAAATACAATCAATG
The DNA here is from genome assembly GCA_037968395.1 of Saprospiraceae bacterium. Classification (GTDB taxonomy): domain Bacteria; phylum Bacteroidota; class Bacteroidia; order Chitinophagales; family Saprospiraceae; genus JADKBO01. The sequence goes on from JBBKVK010000091.1 coordinate 5,396, forward strand.
ATTGCAAATATTTTTCAAACGGTTTGCCATATTTATTAATCAAATAGTTTTATAGATTATCAGATGAACATAATTAAGGCATATCCGATAATGACTTTAAATTAGAATGTTAAACGATCATTCAATTTTTATTTTTCGGAATCTGAATGTATAATTAATTATAGCACTTAATCTTTATATTATAATCTCCAACACACCATTCTATTGCGTAACAATCACCAAATACCCGAGCTTACCATATATTTGATATATTGGTATAATGGTTTTTACATTTGACTCATTACTTAAAGTTGATATTTGATTATAACTGTTGTCACTTGGGCTTGGTGTAAACTTAGTATCACTACTGTAAAGGAGTTGTCCATCATTATCCACTACTGATATTAATTTTATAGTTTCATTGTCAATGAAGGAATTTAAAATGGAATAGTCCAATTTACCTGCTGAACCATTAGAAAGAATTTCATTAGCAACAATAGATGATACTTTTAGTAAAGACTTGAAATTGACCATGTCTTTATTTAGTTGTTTTTGTAAAAGATCATTCCCTTTATCCAGCACAAGTTTTTGAAATGGATCTTTATTTACCGGACTTGAAGAACCACTAGATTTTATAAGATTTTTATTATTTAAAAAACCACTACTTTCATTACTTACACTTCCTGATTGATTAGAAGTCAATTTTAATTTAGAGTAATCATTGAATTTGAAAATTGATTCTTTTTCTTTTATTGAATCTATTTTAGTTGTAATAGTACTATCTATTGCCGTATTTATCAAAGTATCAGTCATAAGAGAATCACCTTCTATTAAACTAGAATCGTTTATCATTTGATTGCCTAATCTCGTGCTATCTTTTTCGATACTTTCTTTCTTGAACAAGCCAAAATCAACCCCTGCATATTCGTATTGATAATACACATAGGCAATTAATCCGATAATTATACCTAAGTATAGTTTCCAATAAAACCTTTTCCTTTTAGGAGTTTCATCATTTATGTTATCATTAGAATTATCCATTCGTTTATATTTTAATAATGTTCAAAATGAAATTAAGCAAAAACGTTTTCGTTACCTGAGTCTTTAATAAATAAACAAGATGTAGATATTATACTACTGATCTTCATGTTTTTATTAATATCACTATTGCCGGTAAGTGAAAAAATATTTAGATCTGCATATGGTCCATCTGCAATGATTTCGTCAAGGTCTCCAATAAATACTTCAGTAAGCTCGATGGGTAATCTTGATTCGTCAATGATAGTATTTAAGTAATTTTGAGCATCTATTTTTAAATCTTCACTTTCTATGACAGATATAAGTCTTATTTGAGCCTTCCAATTTAAATTAAGTTTGTAGGCAACAAGCAGTGCAAGATCTAACTCACCTGCATCATTACTTACTGTCAAATGATCCTTTGTGCTTTTCACCCAGATGTTGATAATTTGTTGTTGGCCAAGTAAAGCTTTAGGGTGAGGAATATAGTATATGATGCCTAAACCTAGTCTTGATGCCTCTTCTATTATAGCAGGATAATCCTTAGTTATTTCAGGGTCTTCTAAAGAGGAAAGAAAGATAATATTTGGTTTAAAAAAGGCACTAACCAAAGCTTGATTGCCAAAGTTGACTCCTTCTGCAAAAGTATTGGTGTGCATTATTGAGATTGAACTATATACACCTGCTGATTTGAAAGATTCTGCTATTCTATTAAAGTGAAAATTTTCTTTATCAATAGTTTCTTTGTTACCTATACCCATGATAGTGGCTGATCCCTTACTATAGGTGATATCTCTAATTATATTAAATGCCCCATGTACAGTTGTAGCATTTGTACAAGGCACCAGTAAGTTTGGTTTCCATGATCGTTCTTGCTTATGAGTTAAACCAGCAGTATGTTTAGCTGCCCACTCTGCAAAGGATGAGAATAGGCCCGATCTTACGTCTTCAAATTGGCTTTCCAATTGGTTTCTGCTTAATATATTATATACTAAGAACATTAAGCCCCAGGACACCAAACTAATCGTAGGGTTAATAATAAACATTGCAAATAAACTAGTAATTAGCCCTACCCAAGGTATAAATCTATGGACCGTAAATAAAGGTCGGAAGCTAATTAATCCAAGTCTCTGTTCTATGATGACTACCACATTCAGCATTGCATAAGTCACTAAGAAAAACATAGTAACTAAAGGGGCAATAGCGTTTAGATCCCGCAACAACATGGTTGCAAATATCAGAATTCCCGTAATTATCATCGCATTTCTTGGCTGCCCCAATTCGTCTTGATAAGCTAACCATTCTCCTTTTGGCAATACTCTATGCTGCCCCATAGCAAATAGTATTCTTGATGATCCTATGATAGATGCTAATGCAGAAGAAAACGTGGCACCTAAAACACCTGCTATCATAGCTGGCGGCCAAAAAGACCTTTCTAAAATGATATTATAATTACCTACCAATTCATCTTCTGTGGCTGATCTCGCTATCCAATATGCTAATACCATGTATATGACAAAGCTAATTGCAATTGCCCATAGTGTACCTTTGGGGATACTCTCTCTCGGATTGATCAACTCCCCAGACATATTTGCTCCGGCCATAATACCTGTGGCTGCTGGAAAGAATACTGCAAATACAATCCAAAAATCTGAACCACCAAAACCGTTTTCTGGAGATCCTCTGAAAGTGCCCCATTTTGCAGCTTCATCTGTAGGGATCTGCATTGATCCCATGTAAGATGCCAATACAATAGTAACCAAAGAGATTCCAATGATCACCATGATGATAAATTGAGTCTTAATGGCTAAATCAGCGCTTTTATAAGCTATACCATATAGTACCCCAAAAACTAAAATATCCACCATAAAGGCATTATGGGTTGGGAATATGGACAACCACCCTTCTCTAAATCCAAAAATATACATTGTCACTGCCAATCCTTGAGATATATACCTTGGAATTCCCAAACTCCCACCTACTTCTAAACCAAGAGATTGCGAAATAATTGCATACGCCCCTCCAGCTCCAATCTTTATATTGGTAGTAATGGACGACATTGACAACGCCGTAAATGTCGTGATGACAAAAGAAAATATAATAATCAGCCAAGCTCCAATCAGCCCAGCATTACCAACTACCCAGCCTAAACGTAAAAACATGATCACCCCAAGAATGGTAAGTAGAGTAGGGGTGAATACACCTCCAAATGTTCCAAATTTCTTTAACTCTGCCATAAATGGAAATATTATTAAATGTTATACTTAAGAATAATGTGAACCGATATAGTCTGTTTATTTAAGATAAAAGTAATGATTATTTAGTCCTTTACTTTGGTTTTGGGTTAATTTTCTTCCTCTTCTGTTACATAATGTTCTAAATCGATATCTACCTCATAAGGTATATCAGCTATGTAGTCTTCAAACCAGTATGCAGAACTAATAACTTCTACTTCGATTCCGTGATCAATTGACCTAGTTTTATTAATGTCCCATAAGATTCCACTTGCCTCAAGGATTTGTCCATTTGCTGCAATATCATCAAACATTCTATGCAATAAAGAATGCTCTTCTGTACCAGCTATAACAGACTTCAATATAATATCTGGATTGTGTGAAGAAATAAGCTCAAGTATCTCATGCGATTTACTGCTAATTTCTAAAGTAAGCTTGTAAGCATAACCGTGAGGTACTTTACCATTATAGGCTTTATAAAGCAGTTGATTGATTTTATATATGTCTTTGTGCAGATTGATATCAGGATACTCTTCCCACATCTTATCATCGGCAAATTCATGTGATAAGTTATCTATCTGACCACTATTTAGCTCATCACTTAAAAGGTATTCTAAAAGAATCTTTGCACTGTCATTTAATTCTTCATCTGCAATAGCCATATAAGCAAAGTCAATGAGTTCTTGACCCTTCATACCATCATCGCTTAACCCTAGCTTGTCAATGATTTGTTTGTAATCTTCTTCACCCCAGTTGTGCGGTAAAGTTTCAATTTTTTCAATATTCTTAGGTGTTACATTAATTTTATTCATTGTATTATTAAAGGTTAAAAGTTAAAGGTTTAAAAGTTAGTAGAGAGTTCTTATACTTTCTGATATACAAGACTTTCTGATGTTTAATATAGGATTAAGATTATAAT
>JBBKVK010000092.1:0-25602 GCA_037968395.1 Saprospiraceae bacterium
TATAAATATAAACTTATAGATATGAAAAATTTACTACTAATTATCACCCTTTGGTTTTGTGCCCTTTCTATAGGGAATGGGCAGGCATTTGTGCAGTTGAGCAATGCTACTGGGTATGAGTATACGGATGCGGAGGTGGATAGTTTGGAGGCTGCGACACAGAGATTACTAGAAGTTATCCCTGAAGAATTTCAAGATTCGTTTATGATTTTTGATTTTGGGTATTATGCATACAATGAATTGATGGAAGGTGGAAGTTCTTCAGTTTGGAACAAAGCTATTTCAGACGCTGAAAACAATAGTCCATACTATATTTTATTTGGCCGAGAGTTCTCTCCTAAGGACAATGTGAATCAAATAAGAGTAAAAGTCAAATGGGGTGCAATAAGCTGGGCCACCTGTGTAAATAATGAAAATGCTATTGTCTTCGAAAATTTCTTAAAAACTAATTGTAAGGACAATATTAAAATTTCAAAAGAAAATATTGATTATGCTACTAAAAAGATCAATCATTTTTATAATTGTTGTGATGGGTCCAATAGAAATTTGTGTGAGAATGCTATTGATATTGAAGAGATAAGAACTCTGGTGGCAAATGAATTTGTAGAATTAACCAATATTGAACTTGATCCTAGCTATAACTATACAATTAAAACTGGATTATTTCATATTAGTAATTTTAAGATTGAACTTGAAGAATTCAGTAATGAATTATTATCAAATAATTTAACACATACAATTAATCAAGTTGATTTTAATGAAGGTCTTGATGGACAAGGCTCTAGTTATTCAGAAATTCAAAATTTCATAAATTCACCTATAAGAGAATCATTTGATTATAAGGAAGACATAATTTATTATCATTCTGCAACAGGGTCTGTCCATGTATTTTGTAGAATTTATGATGACATAGATTGGACTTTCGATAATGCGAAAGGGGATCAAGCATCAGGATCTAGAAACTCTACGGTGTTACTACCAGCCATTATAGCACGATATCTCATTAAAAAAATGATCCAAGCTGGCACAGGAGTAGTAATGGGTTTTGGCATTGAAATAGCTTTAGAAAAATATTTTGTTAATTGGAGCATAGAATGTGACTGGTGGCAAGCGACTACAGATGTATGGACTAAAACACCTCCTAGGCAGTTTTTTCTTTGGGGAGTGGAAGGTCTTTCTGATAAGGCAATTTTAGCTGGTGCTGTACAAGGTGCATCCGCTGCTTTGAACTATGCTTACCATGCGGAACCTTTTAGTATGTCTGAATTTGCACAAAAGTTCTTTACAGAGGCTGTAAAAGGTTTTTTAATTACCAAAGGGGCCACGTATATACTAAAGCCCCTCAATAAAATTTTACCAGATAAAGGTGGACAACAACTAGGACAAGAAATTGAACAACTTGCTGGTACTTGGCTGACTTCTCCCAAAACAGTCAAGTCTTATATAAGACTAATTAGGCACCCTTTAAGAACAAGTAAAGAGTTTCTAGAAGAAACAAAAGATTTTGCTGATGATTTATTTGCTCAATTGGATGCAGATTTAGCTAATCCTAAATATAAGCTGGAGTTAATAGAGTTGTTTACTACTACTCCATCAAGTGTAAAGAATATTTGGAAGATAATAAAGGAAAAACCTGGGCTAGCCCTTGATCTTGCAAAGGAAGATCCATTTTGGGACAAGTGGAAACACCGAGCATTCTTTAAGTTTTTTACTAAAGCTGGGAAAGATTTTGAAGAAGTTATGACAGGCATTGCTAAATCAGGCAGCCAGCCACCATTTAGTAATTGGATAGCAGATGGATATCAACATTTCGGGCAGCTATATCTTAAGAAGCTAAAAACAATAGTGGGTGACGATGTCTTTGTAAAAAAGGTAATTGACCCAAATACAGGTCAAAATTACTTTCGGGCCATCATCCACGACAGTAAACTTAATACAGGTACAGATTGGTCAAATAATCAAAAAACAGAATTAATTGACTGGTTTAAGGATCATCCAAATGATGATTTTATTACCTTTGAGGTGAGATCACTGCCTGATAAATTACCAGAGAATAGTATAATTACAACAGGTACTGACGTTAGAATTTATAGGTCAGATGTTTATAAAAGTAATAGTAATGGTAATGGTGGTTTTCTTCGTACTTTACAAGCATTAACAGAACTTATTGTATATCCATAAATTTAAATAAATGAAATACTCTGAAATACAAAGTATCGCAACTCATAGATTAAAAAATGATCTATTTGATAACATTGGTTATAAGTTAAGAAAAGGGGGTTACGGAGGGGGCTTTGGGTTTTACAAAAGTTATGAACTAAAGATAATATCTATTGGTTGTGGTATAAATATATACGGTGATTTTTCAGTTTTAAGGCATTTTAGTTCACGAATTATGTTTAAAGAAATAGAAGAATTATTTGCCCCAATTGTATCAAAAAATGGTTTAATGGGTGTAACTAAACCAGAGGAAAGAACCACAATTAGCTCGATAAAAATTCCAGGTTTCGAAAACCGAGACTACAGCAGATATTCAGAGGATATTCGGATTGAAGATGAAAAAGGCATTAATATTTTAGTAGAAAGATTCAAAGATTACTACTATGAAATTGCCGCCCCAGCCTTTGAGTCTTTTACGAGTATTGAGCAGTTTGTACCTTTGATTAAGGATATGGATATAGTGGCTTTAAGTGATTATTTTGGAATGGGAGCAATTTTTAAAAAGGCTATAATATATAAGCTTTGTAATGTAGAAGAATATGATACTTTTATAACTGAAAGAATACTTGCATTCGAAAAAGTAATTTCTAATGGACAGTATGATATCGATACACCAAAGTGGTACAATACTGCTTTGGAGTTAAAAGATATCTTAGACAAAACACCTCCAAAATATAATATGTAGGTTTTGGCATAGGCCTATTATCATTTTTTACCCCAGCTGTCCTAAGTCTACGCAAATCACCGATCCAACAAGCTATTTTAAGTTTTTAACTTAAAATCCCTATTAGTAAACCTGCAAAAAGCCAAAATAATCCCAAAAACATATTTGATTAGATTGAAGTTCATTGTAGGTCGATAATACTCGTCAGCAATAGATTCAAGATGCAGCGTAATGGCGTTTGTCAAAAACACATTACCCAAGCCAAGCAAACCTTCATCACCAAAGTTACTATTGACCTTATATGCTTCTAAGTATGCAGATTTTAAGATGGACTATGAAAAAATTAAAGTACATAGTATAGACGAAACTCTAAAAGTAGATCCAGAAACAGCTTCATTCCCTATTATATATTGTACATATACCAAATCTAAGCTTGATGTCATTAATAATAGTCCACTTAAGAATGGAAAGGTATATATAGGTAGATGCCGAGGTATTGGTAAATCACCTTGCCAAATAGTAAAAGCGAGAGACGCTAATCATCATGTTCAATTTTATGGCGATGCTAAACTTGATACATGGGTAGTGTCAACAAAAAACTTTGATAATAGAGCTACCGACCCTTCATATATGTTTACCAGAGGAAGAGAGAATTTGGTCATGAAATATCTAGGAGGTCCAAAATCAGATCAGTGGAGAAATGATAAAACTGAACTAGATACAAGATCTAGAAATTTAATATGGGGTATTAGCCCTGGGTACGATTCTCAATATCGACCAATGAACCCATTTTGGTATTTATCCCATGGAATTGCGCAATTTTATATCTTTGGCCTTGATCCCAATTGGGATGGGGTTTTATTTGATAAATGTCCATAAATTTTAATAATATGTATTTTAATTGCTTCGTACATCGTCCATCTTGGTATGGCACATTAGCTAAATATTCTCTTAAAGATTTCTTTCTTAAGGACCATATATATGATCCTACAAGTTTTCCTCCTGAAGATATGGTGGAGTTTTACAATGGTTTTCCTGAGAACCCAGCTATTTCATTTGAATTTCTTAATAATTATCCATATCTAAAATTGGTTGGAGCTGGAGGAAAAAGAATTAATTATGATTCATTAATTGACAATATTCCTTCCACTGTAGAAGAAATCCGTACTGGAAATATTGGTACAAACCCACCAATAAAATATCAATATGATTTTTCAAGAGTATTCCATTTTAACGTAGAGAGAATTAGGATACAATATAAAAGTGAAAAATGTAAGCTAAAAGTAGATACATTAAATACAAGTATCAGGGGTTTAACACTTGATGGAGCAGCAAATATGGAAATTGACTTTGAATGTCTTCCAAATCTAATAATGTACAATGAGTTTTTGGGCAAAAGGGAACGAACATTGGATTATGGAAAGATGAAAAATTTAAAATACCTTTGTCTAGAAGGTACTAATTGTGATTTAGATTTCTTAAAAGATATGCCCAAGCTAGAGTATTTAGGGCTCAAAGGGTTTAATAATTACGACAGTTTTGAAGTGTTTGAGTGCCTGCCCAATCTAAAATACCTCTGCATAATTGGGTTCAAGGATATGGGTTCATTTAATGGGATTGAAAAATTAGAAAAATTAGAATATTTTTGTAAGATTGTAAAAAAAGGATTTGGAGTTGACGAATGGAGTAAAATTCAGAATCACCCAAGTATCACTATGTTTGGGGGAGAAAATTCGTATTATCCTTATGAAGAAAGAAAACAAATGGTAAAAATGTATGACAAATATAGAGATGGTGGTAAGGGCATTATCCTTAACCCGGATTATACTTTTGGTAGATTAGATAATGTATTAGAGATATAAATATGGGAAGGTGGGGAGAAAATTTATTTGATGATGACTCTATGCTGGATGCCATCATGGGATATGAAATGGGTAACCCATGGCATGTCGCCGAATCTAAAATCAAGATAGTGGTAGATAATGACGATGAGCCATTGGACATCGATGATGCAGCAGAAGTATTGATAGGTTTACTTTATATACTTATTAATTTTGGATATGAATTTGATGATATGGAGCACCTCTTGTCTTTACCTCAAATTCCAGATGGCCTCGAATTAGACATTACAAAGAAAGAATTACTCAAATGTTGTAAGCTTTTATCAGATGAAGAGTTTAACTATATGGCGGAAGGAATTGATCCTAGTATTTTTAAGGATATGCTGAAGTATATTGAGAAGGAAATGTAATAGCAAATGGATTACCCCAGCTGTCCTAAGTCTACGCAAATCACCGATCCAACAAGCTATTTTAAGTTTTCAACTTAAAATCCCTATTAGTAAACCTGCAAAAAGCCATAACAATCCAGAAAATAAATCTGATTAGTTTCAAGCTCAATATCGTTCGATAATACTCGTCAGCAATAGATTCATAATGCAGCATAATGGCGTTTGTCTACAACACCTTACCCAAGCCAAACAAACCTTCATCACCAAAGTAACCCATCAAAACCAATCCGTAGCTCCCAACATTGACAAAATCAGCCTGTAGTAAATAATGAATCGGTTTTTGTCTAACACCTTATCTAATAATTAATAACTATCCTCTCCAGACAAAAAATTGCCTTAGAGTATTATGCTTTTTTGGTCCTTTTGCAGCGGCAAATAGGACATGTATGCTATATATTGCTCATGACTGCTTATGTTTTCGGCTGCTAGAAAGCTTTGCTTGCCCCAAAGCCCTAAAGGGAGGCAAAGCTGAGGGTGTGATTATAGAAGCTAGGTCAAATATTTAAATTATTTGTTTACGCCTAAGCTAATGTAAGTTTCTCGTTATCACTCACGAGACAGGGGTAACTTAAAATCCGTATTAGTAAGACAGCAAAAAACCAAAATAATCCAGAGAATAAATTCGATTAATTTCAAGCTCAATTTAGTTCGATAATGCTCGTTAAGTATACTTAAACACAACTGTCTCGTTATCTCTCACGAGACTTTATATTCACATTAGTCAGCTGAAAGCCTATTTAACTCACTACCTCATCCGCATCTTCTACAAACCTCATGGCAAAAGCGCCCAATATCATGACTACACCAGAAAGCACCAATGCATACACGGCTTTATCACCATAAGCATATTTGACCAAAGGACCACCAATGATGCCATTCAAGATTTGAGGGACTGTGATGAATAAGTTGAATATACCCATGTAAATGCCCATTTTACGAGCAGGAATAGATCCAGCTAAGATGGCATATGGCATGGCTAAGATACTTGCCCAAGCTATACCAACACCAACCATTGGAATGAGCAGCATGTTTTTATCACTTATGAATAGAATAGATATCAATCCTAGCCCTCCTAGCAACAACGATATAGCGTGAGTATTTCTACGACCAAGCTTTTTAGCGATAGCAGGTAATAAAAATGCATATCCGGTAGCCACAAGGTTATAAACACCAAAGATGTATCCAACCCAATTGCCAGCGTCTTGATAAGCATCGCTTGCTGTATCAGTTGGGTCTAGGCCGTATATGTGTTGTGCTATCGCAGGAGTTGCAAATACCCACATTCCGAATAAAGCAAACCAACTACAAAATTGTACCCATCCCAATTGTCGCATAGTCTTAGGCATATTAGTGAAATCTGATGCTAATGATGCAAAAAATGACTTTTTCACGTCGTCAGTTTCTGGTTCGTCATCATCAGCGTATAGGGCTAACTCTTCAGGAGTATATTCTTTAGTCGTGACTAGGGTCCAGATGATAGCAGCTAATAATATGACAGCTCCAATGATGAATGACCAAACGAGATTGGGCGGAATAGATCCAGGTTCTGCATTCTTAGCAAAACCAAACCATTCTCCTAATATATACGGTAACCACGATCCAATCACTGCTCCAATTCCTATCAATATAGTTTGTACAGAGAAGCCTGAAGTTCGCTGATCTGAAGGTAAATTATCAGCTACTAAGGCTCTAAATGGCTCCATCGCAATGTTAAACGAAGCATCCATAATCATTAACATTCCTGCACCAACCCATAAGGCTGGCAAGAATGCAACAAACATATCCGCATTAGGCATCAATACTAAGCCAATTGATGCCAATACAGCACCTAAAAGGAAATAGGGTTTCCGTCTACCCATCTTACCCCAAGTATTGTCACTCATATGGCCTATGATGGGTTGTACAATCATCCCTGTAATAGGTGCTACTAACCAAAACCATGATAATTCATGTACATCTGCCCCAAAACTTTGTAGGATTCTACTAGCATTTCCATTTTGAAGGCCAAAGCCCATCTGGATACCGAGAAAACCTACAGACATGTTCCATATTGCTGCCCTTGATAAATGTGGTTTATTTGCCATAAAGCTTTTTTTTAATGGTTAAGATATTCAATAATTTTCATTCAAGATATTCTACTTTTATATTGATTTTATGCCTATTATATAATCCCAAGGGCTAAGTAAATATTCTTCTCCTACTTTGTATTCTATAGCTGTATTGGTAAATATATCTTTCATGCCTGTTAGGGATTTTGAAAGCTTTAATTTTCTATCTTGGTTAGATAAATTGATGATTACATACACTGTATTCCCATCTTTCTCTCTTTTGAAAGCATATATGTTGTCATCATCATTTAGTGGTTGAATCACGCCACCATAAGGCATATTCCAAAGTGCTGGATTTTGTTTTTTTAGATTTATTATGGTCTTGAGAAATTTTGTATCAGCGAAGTTTTTATAGCCAATATCATCTTTCTCAAAGAACTCTAGTCGCTTTGTCAATGGCTCTTCTTGACCACTATATACTAATGGAATGCCATCAATAGTTTGTACCAACACAGAAAAAGTCTTGTAAGCATCACCCATCCTTTCTTTCTCCGATCCATTCCAAGAGTTTTCATCGTGATTTGTGGTAAAATGCATGAGATTCCCCTTTTGATATTTTGACAATTGTTCATTTCGCCAGTTGCGGTAGTCATTCAAATTTTTCTTACCATTGGCAATATCGTTCATAATGTGATGCAATCCCCAACCATAGCAAGCATGAAAAACCTCTTCATTCAAATGAGCAGGATCTTCACTTTCTGCCAACATAAATAAATTAGGATTGATTTTTTCTATAGTATCTTTTAGTGTCTTCCAAAAATCCAATGGTACCCCGAACGCTATATCCATTCTATAGCCATCAATATGATGATCTTTTACCCAATGCACTAAGTCGGCAGTCATAGACTTTCTCATGTCTTGATTATCATAATTGAGATCAGCTACATCTGACCATCCATGTGATTTTCCAGTGTTTGGATCGATGGGGTCGGTTATGTTGCCACTTCTATCTTTAGTGTAATAATCAGGGTGTTGTTTAATCCATTTGTGGTCCCAGCCAGTATGATTAGGTACCCAATCTAGAATCACCTTCATCTTGTAAGCATGGATCTTATCTATTAAGTTTATCAAGTCTTGCTTGGTGCCAAATGCCGGATTAACAGCAGTAAAGTCTGTAACTGCATAATAACTGCCCAATGATCCTTTCTTTTTCGTTTCGCTAATAGGGAATACAGGCATCAACCAAATTATTTCTACACCTAAATCTTTAAGCCTTGGGATATGATCAGAAAATGCATTGATCGTACCCTCTGGTGTATATTGCCTGATATTTACTTCGTATATTGTAGAGCCTTTTGCCCATTCTGGTAATTGGTAACCCATAGAATGATTAGTTTCGATAGTTTTAGTTAACTGATTATTTTTATCTTTACAAGAGAGTAAAGCCAAGAGCATTAATATTATGATATATTTATTCACTGTCATTATTAAATATTGGTTGTAATCAAAAAGATTTGATTTAATTAAAACAACAATCTTTTCTATTAAACAAAAAGCGAAAATAAGATCTTCAAAAGATTTTCATTGTAAAATGGATTTTTAATTTGAAGCTATTTAAATTTAACAGGGTTTCTATTCAAAATAAATAAGTATCAAAAAGCAAACGAAAGACATACTAAAAGGAGCTGCTGCTTTATTCCATAAAAAGGGTTATGCTGCTACAACTTTGCAAGAAGTAGCCAAGGCGGTTAACATGGAGGCTCCTAGTTTATACAACCACATAGTATCTAAGCAAGCCATTTTGTCTGAGCTGTTGCTCACTGTAGCACAGGAGTTTAGCAATAAAATAATCAGAATAGAAGCGACTGAAATATCCCCAATGCTCAAGTTAGAACACGTAATAAAGCTGCATATTGACTTATCGTTTAAGTACCGAGGTACTATGTCTTTGATGCTCTCAGAGTATGTTCACTTAAAAGATGAAGATTATACCTCATTTATAGCCCTAAAATCAGATTACGAGCTTAAATTTAGGAGTATTATCAACGAATGTATATCCTCAGGCTCATTGGTTAAAGAACATACAGACCTTATGGTGTTCACCTTACTTTCTACCTTGCGATCAATGTATGCTTGGATCGGCAAATACAGATCTACCAATAAAATAGAATTAACAATGCAAGTTACTAGATTTTTACTTTATGGCGTTTTGGTAAAGAGATGAGATTTCTGTTTATCGGCTGCGCCTCTGTTTACTTGGTCTGCGACTGCATGTTTAACCGTTTAATTTTTAGACTGAGGCCTGTCCCCCTTTGAAGGGGGATAATGGGGGATGAACAACTCAAATGCTCAAATTGGTCAACGAATTCCTTTTTAATCGTATAGTTTTTATAGGCTTGTATTCCCTCAAATAAAAAAGACAAATATTTCACTTCATATAATCAAGATGAATATTACCTTTAACCAAATCTTAAAACCATTCAATATAAAAAAATGAAAAGCATTTATTTAAGCCTCGTATTATTAATATTTTTTAGTTGTAAAGAAACTAACAATGCATCGAAAATTGATGATGCAACAGTTTCTATTGTAAATTTTGACTGGCTAATCGATGATTGGCAAAGGACAAATGATGATGATGGTAACCAAACTTTCGAATCATGGCAAAAACTATCGGATATAGATTATCAAGGACACGGAATAACTTTAAAAGGAAGTGATACTACTTTTATGGAGGATATGCATTTATTTAGACGTGACAATATTTGGCAATTAGAGATAGTATCTTTAGGAGAAGATATCAATACATCCTTTGAAATTACAGAATATGATTCCTTAAGTTTTACCTGTCAAAATATGGAGAATGAATTTCCTACTCACATTCAGTACAGCTATAAAAACGACACAATTAATGCTGTTGTTTGGTCAGCCGAAATGAAAATTCCTTTTCAGTTTGTAAAGAGATAGCAATTGATTAATAATCTTCTGTTATCTTTACTACAAATTATGTAATTAAGTAATATGTCTAAGAAGTTATCAAGAAAGGAAAAGCTCTTAATTTCAAGAAAAGAGAGTGAGAGTGTAAAGAGCACAATTCAGTCTAATGCACGACCTGCATCGTCAAGATTAAAACTGGGGTCAGCAGATTACAAAATGCTGATCGCATCGCTACTCATCACATTTGCTGTGTTTTTTAATGTGCAGTACAACGAATTTGTCAATTGGGATGATGACAAAAATTTTTATGAAAATGAGCTCATAACTTCATTAAATAAAGAAAATTTTTGGGAAAATACGGTTAAAATATTTTCTACAGATGTCATTGGTAACTATAACCCATTGACAACTTGGAGTTTTCTGATTGACATGAAACTATTTGGCATAGATAATCCTGCTGGATGGCATATGGTGAATGTCTTTCTTCACTTGCTTGCTGTTCTATTTGTATATCTCATAGGAAGGCGACTGAAATTGAATTGGATGGCGGCTGGTTTTTTTACCCTGCTCTTTGCCATACATCCATTAAGATCGGAAAGTGTTGCTTGGGTGACAGAGCGAAAAGATGTATTATTTGGTTCGTTTTTTTTAATATCACTTTATCAATATATAAGATATAAACAGGATGGTAATCGCAAGGCAATAAAGTGGATTGTAATATTTTTTGTGCTATCATTGTTGGCAAAAATTCAAGCAGTAGCTTTGCCATTGGCAATGTTAGCTGTTGACTATTATTTAGATGAAAAAGTGTCATTTAAAAATGTCATTAATAAAATACCGTATTTTTTATTATCACTTATTGTTGGATTAGTAGGCATCTACTTTCTAAAGGATCAAGGGAGCATAGACACAAATAGTACTACCTATGAGTTTTGGCAGAGACTATTTATTGGTTCATACAGTTACTGTGTGTATTTAGTGAAGACCATTGTTCCTTATAGAATGTCTCCATTATATCCTTATCCTAATGTTGTACCTGTGCAATATTACATAAGCATGTTGATAGCACCAGTCATGATATATGGAATGTATTATGCTTATAAGAAGAATTTAAAAGCTTGGTTTTTTGGTATTCTGTTTTTCACTTTTAATATCATGTTTTTATTGCAGATATTGGGAGCTGGGCAAGGGTTTTTAGCAGATAGATTTACATATATTGCTCACCTTGGATTGTATTTTATAATGGCTTATTATTTTCAAAAGTCTCTTACGAGCGATAAGTGGAAAATGGTGGGTAAGGTTGGAGCAGTAGCAATGATTGGCATATTTTCTATCATGACTATCAGGCAAAATATGGTTTGGAAAAACGGTGGAACATTGTGGACACACGTACTACAATACCAGACAAACGTAAAAACGCCTTTTGGCAATAGAGCAAACTATTACAGAGGAATAGGACAATATACTAAAGCTATGTCGGATTATAACAGTGCTATTGCATTAGGGGAAGCTCAAGGTAAAAAAGAGGATCTGGCTCAAACATACAATAGTAGGGCACGATTATACTTTGATAGTAGTAATAATCGTGATACACTTATATTAGCCATAGCCGACTACACCAAGGCAATAGAGCTCAAGCCTAATGATGGAGAGTTTTATACAAATAGAGGAGCTTCTTATGCTAGAATAGGCGATGGACCAAATGCAATAAAAGACATGAGCAAAGGTATTGAAATCAAGCCTGACCATGCCGTGGCCTACCTTAACAGGAGCTTAGTATATATGAGAGATCGCCCAGATCTAGCACTTGCTGACTTAGAAAAATACTTGACCCTCAACCCATACAACAGTGATATTTGGTATGAAAAAGGTAGACTACAATTGGAAGGTCAGGGGTATGATCAAGCCATGGTAAGTTATAATAGGGCTATAGAATTAAACAATACTAAAGGCCTCTATTATTATGGTAGAGCACAAGCTCATTTAGCAAAAGGAGATCGTGTAGCAGCCGGTAACGATGTTAAATATGCTGAGTCTTTAGGGTTCAAAGCTATTGATCCTGCTTTTAGAAATCAATTGGGGATTTAAGGGTGAGTTAAAAGTTATTGGTTTATAGCTTTTTGTTAAACGTTGATAGATCAGTTGATAGTTATTTGATTACTCACACTCCTTAAACCTGGTTTATTTAATAGACAATCCCAGCCTGAAAAAGCTTTGTTATGCTGGCAGGAGTTTATTAATTTTCTACTTAATTTTAGTAGGTTTATGTAATAATAAAGGGGGAGTAATCCTGTGATCACTCCCCCCGAAACTAAAAACCAACTAACTATGAAATTTATTTAACCAACTCTGGTTGTCTAAAAACTACTTTTTCATCAAAAACGTCTACTAATACAATACTATCTGGAGTGATATTGTTCAATAATATCTCCTTTGATAACTCGTGCAGGACCTTTTTCTTAATTACTCGTTTAAGTGGTCTTGCTCCAAATTCTGGATCAAACCCTTCATCCGCTAACCACGTAAGCAGTTGTGGGGTGAACTCAACTTTAATTTGTTGCTCCAAAAGTACTTTTTTCAAGTCCGCCAATTGTATATTGAGGATCTCAAGAATGTCTTCTTTAGTCAATGGCTTGAACATCACAATTTCATCGATCCTATTAAGAAATTCTGGCCTTACCGAAGTTTTCAAAAGGCTAAAAACTTGATCCTTTGTTTTTTCAGTAATTGCTTCCCTATTTTTATCATTTATGCTTTCGTAGTTGGTACGAATGATGTCCGACCCAATATTTGAAGTCATAATGATAATGGTATTCTTAAAGTTAGCTACTCTACCTTTGTTATCTGTTAATCTGCCATCTTCTAACACTTGTAGTAAGATGTTAAATGTGTCAGGGTGAGCTTTCTCGATTTCATCCAAAAGGACCACACTATAAGGCTTTCTCCTTACCGCTTCTGTCAATTGACCACCTTCTTCATATCCCACATATCCAGGAGGAGCACCCACAAGTCTTGATACTGAATGTTTCTCTTGGTATTCACTCATATCTATCCTTGTCATAAGATTTTCGTCATTAAAGAGTAGTTCTGCTAATGCCTTTGCTAATTCTGTCTTACCTACTCCTGTAGTACCTAAGAATAAGAAGGATCCAACTGGTTTCTCTTTACTTGACAATCCAGTTCTGCTTAATCTGATAGCGTTAGCTACAGCCTCTACCGCTTCATCTTGGCCTACAACTCTTTGCTCTAGTTCTTTTTCTAAATGGATCAGTTTTTCTCGCTCACTTTGTAGCATTCTTGATACAGGAATGCCAGTCCATTTATGAACAATTTCTGCAATATCCTCAGCATCAACTTCTTCTTTTACAAGCATATTACCATTGTCTTGCATAACTTTAAGTTCTGCATTGAGCACTTCTAATTTTGCTTGAATCTCAGGTATTTTACCATACCTAATCTCCGCTGTTAAGCTAAAATTACCATCTCTTTCAGCTCTACTTGCTTCGTTCTTGAGATGTTCTATGTCTTCTTTGAATTTTTGTACATTTAAGACAACTCCTTTTTCATCTTCCCACTGAGCTCTCAACTCATTTCGTCTTTCTTCAAAATTTGCAAGATCTTCATTGATCTTTTCTACTTTGATTTTATCAGACTCTCTTTTCATAGCTTCTCTTTCGATCTCTAGTTGTCTGATCTTTCTCTCTATTTCATCCAACTCTGCAGGCATACTATTCATCTCTAATCTAAGTTTGGCAGCAGCCTCATCTATCAGATCTATCGCTTTGTCTGGTAGAAATCGGTCTGCAATATATCTTGTCGATAATTGTACAGCCGCCACAACAGCATCATCTGTAATGTTGATTTTATGGTAATTTTCGTACCTGTCCTTTAACCCTCTCAGAATAGAGATGGCATCTTCCTCAGAAGGTTCGTCAGCCATTACAATTTGGAATCTTCTTTCTAACGCCTTATCTTTTTCAAAATACTTTTGATATTCATCGAGTGTAGTCGCTCCAATAGTCCTAAGTTCACCTCTAGCCAATGCAGGCTTTAATATATTGGCGGCATCCATTGCGCCAGCAGACTTCCCTGCTCCAACCAACAAGTGTATTTCATCGATGAATAAGAATATTTTACCATCGGACTCTGCAACTTCATTAATTACTGATTTCAACCTTTCTTCAAATTCTCCTTGATATTTTGCACCAGCGATTAAGGCTCCCATATCCAATGAATAGATTTCTTTGTCTTTCAAATCAGAAGGTACATCTCCGCTTACGATTCTATGAGCTAAGCCCTCTACAATTGCTGTTTTACCAACTCCTGGCTCTCCAATTAGTATAGGGTTGTTCTTAGTTCTTCTAGCTAGAATGTGTAATAACCTTCTAATCTCTTCTTCTCGACCAATTACTGGGTCTAACTTACCTGAGTTAGCCTTTTCATTTAAGTTGATAGCATACTTTTTTAAGGCGTTGTAGCTATTTTCAGCAGATTGACTGTTTACTGTTTTTCCTTTTCTTAAATCGTTAATTGCAGCCTCTAAATTCTTCTCTGTTATTCCATTGTCTTTGAGCATTTGTGAGACTTGATCTTTGGTCCTTAGAGTTGCAAGCAATAAATGTTCTGTTGCTACAAATTCATCACCAAATTTCTTTAGAAGTCCATTTGCATTTTGTAGCATTTCTGAAGTTGCTCTTGACATATACTGACTGCCACCTTCTACTTTAGCATAACTAGACATTATGCTATCATTTATTGAAGCTATTACTTCAGATTTGATTCCTAATTTTTTAAATATATATGGAGTGACACTATCATCTGTGTCGAGTAGCGCTTTCATAATATGACCAAGCTCTACGGACTGATTTTTATTTTCAGTAGCATATTGCTGAGCCCTTTGTATGATTTCTTGAGCCTTGATTGTTAAATTATTTAAGTTCATGTGTGTATTTTAGGTTTTACTTTTTGATCGTATTGTACAATGCCTTATAATCAAATATTGGCCCAATTCGATTTTCGGACAAAACTACAGCTAAAACAAAACCCATCATGACGAAATGTCATAACTTCTTGATATTCAACGACAAAAAGTCACTATTGATGAGTGAAAAGAGTTTAATTTCATACAAGGGTTTATATAAACTGATATATTTTAATAGGATATATAGGTCAATTTCATATTTTTGATTAATTTACTAGTTACCAAACCAAATTTGTATGACATTCAATTTGCTATTTAGCTTTTTACTCGTAAATTTATCTATTGCGACTATATCTGCAAATGGAGGTGTATTTGAAACATATATAGAGATTGCTATAGATAATAATACTGGCTTTTTTTATGGTACAGGTGGAGGAACCCCAAATTTTAATAATGCAGTACTAGTAAGTAATTTAAACCCCAATACTCAAAGTTTTGAGATTCTAACAAGAGGTGTAAACACGTGGAATGACAATGGTACTGATGTGCAGTCTGCTAGATTGAATTATCGTATTTATAATCAAGGAAACACACCAGGCTCTTTTATTATCGTAAATTTACCTTTTATAGGGCAAAATGGGAATGATAAATTTTGGAATACAAACATTCCGCCTATTGACTTATTAACAAGTGTAACTACTGCTGGTACATATGTAGTTGAAATCTTTTGGGAAGCCACTACAAATGATGTCAATTGTGGTAATTGTTCATCGGGTATTTTGTATGAAAATAATGGAGGGACAAACTTTATAGCCACATTTACAACGAGCGTAGCTCTACCAGTAGAATTAATGTCGTTTGGTGTTGATCAAAAAGAAAATGATATACATATAAATTGGTCTACAACCAATGAGATTAACAACGATGGATACATTATTTTACACAGTATTGATGGTGAAAATTTTAATGAGTTAGCTAAAATAATTGCTTATAATGAGATTTCAAGTAAGAATGACTATGAGTTTGTAGATCAAATTGTATCAAATGGTTTAAATTATTATAAATTACTGCAAGTCGATTATGATGGTCATATATATCAACTTGGTGTTAGACATATTTTGATTAGTCATTCATTTAGCTTAGAGTTGTATCCTAATCCTGCAAGTCAAACCATCAATATCCGCAATAGTAATGATCATAATCAAGAAATAGAGTTTTACAATTCAATGGGGCAATTAGCTTTATCCAGCACAATATCTAAGTCTTTAGATATTAGTAGCTTGGCGAGTGGTATTTATGTGGTTAAAATTTCGGATGGTAATGTTGTGTCCAAAAGAATTTTCATTAGTAATTAATTAAATGATTTTAATTACCGCATCTGTTATATAAATCAGATATTCTAAGAAAAAGAATACCCAAAAAGTCATGTAGAACTTATAAATATTATCTTTTGAATCAATCGATGAGAAAAGGATAAAAAGTATAAAAGAAATCCCTAAAATGACATGACTGTAAAACAGGAAAATAGACTTATCTGAAAAGTAAAATATCTCAAAAAGGAAAGCTATTATGACTAAAGCATTACCTACTATAAATGCAGTCTTAATATTATACAAAACAGCCAAAGTTTTGACATTATATTGCTTGTCACCATCTACATCATACAGGTCCTTAAACCATGCAATAGCAATGCTAAATAACATCATAAAAACAGTTAAAGGAATAATTAGAACAGTATTTACTTCTCCATCATTCAGAGCAGATAGGAAAAAATATCCGATGCCAAAATTCACTAAAAACCCTCTTACACTTGTGATTGCTAATGATGCTGGTAAATGATGATTTTTTAGTCTTATTGGTGGAACAGAATATGCTATCCCAATGGTAAGTATCAGTATCGTAAGATAAAAAAAGAGACTCCCTGCTAGCAACCCAAAGAGGAGCGATATGGCAATACTAAGGTAAATAATGGTAAAAGCAGATTTTCTACTCAATTCGCCGCTTGCTAATGGTAAGAATGGTTTGTTGATTTTATCAATATCTACGTCGATGATTTGATTGAGCCCTACTATAAATACATTGGTACCAAAAGCACTTACCAATGCATATATATAGATTGAAAAGTGACTTACATTACCAGTAATTCCGCAAGCCATTAGATACAATGCGGTTATGCTCAGAAATGACCCAATAATAGTATGCGGTCTACTAAATCTCCATAAAATGCGTAATGGGTTCATCCTTTGAAGTTTTGGGATGATATTACGATAATTTCATTAAAATATAACGACTTCAGTTTGTCAATAAATATTGGATTAGGACCTTGCATAAATGGATATAAAATTCGTTTATAATTGGTAACTGACTTTGATTTTAATACAGATATTAAACCATCATAAGTAACAGTCACTATATTGATAGGTATCAAATATGTCAATACAATCCGTAATATAGAAAAAGGTTTAATGAATGGTGTAATAATGAGTTGTCCAAATGTGGTAGTTAATGAAATCTTGATAAAATTTACAATAGTCGGTTGTAAAATTTCAACAATTATAAAATCTGCTGCTTCGTCTTGTAGTTTTTTAACGATTGTTTTCTGTTGTTCTGGATCAAAATGATGAAATGCATTAAACACAGTGTAAAAGTAATTTTTATCAAAGTTGTAGTTGAGGATGTCTACTTGTTTAATTGAAGCCTGATCTTGTGGGTATTTGTCGGAGAGGATCACTTTTTTATCGCTTACTTGAGCTAACTGTATGGCTGGATTACCAGAACCGCTGCAGAGGTCAAAGATTGTCTCCTGTTTTATTTTAGTTTGTATAAATAATGATTCATAAAGCTTGGATTTGGCAACTGTAAATCCAATGAAGTCCATTTGGTACTTTCTCAATATCTTAGGAAACCAAGCATAATCTTCTAACTCTTTTAAATGCATACTGTAAAGGTAATATATAAGCTATACCTTTATGTTATAAAATCATTATCCATTGAATATTATTGACAATCCTCTTTTATTAATTATTATAATCTTAGTGGTAATAATTATAACGTTATTTGCTACTCAGCGGTATGCGATGATTCACCCTGAAAGTACTTTTTATTGTAGAAAGATACTTCATATTGTCAGTGTTGGTTTTTGTTCTTTTGCTTTACAATCCATAGGTCCAAAAAGTTATTTAATTGTGATTTTCCTGATATCTTCTATCTTGTTAGCCATTGAAGTACAAAAGAAATACTTGCAAATTAGTGATGGCAATAGTTACGGTATTGCTTTGTTTCCATTAGCTTTTGCACTACTGTTGCTCATGGGCATGGAATATAATATGGTTGTCTTAGGAGGATATGTACTGACATTTAGTGATGCTTTTGCTGGCATAGTTGGTAAGTTATTGGGTAAGATAAAGATTATTCCATTTAAAGAAGAAAAGACGGTCATAGGTAGTTTGACTTTTTTGGTAGTCACTATTCTAATTCTATATTTATTAAATTGGTATGGTCTTTCTTGGGGTGTTATTATTGTTATTTCATTGTTAGCCATGCTTGCAGAGATGTTTTCGTGGAGAGGCAGTGATAATTTTACGATAATAGTTGTTACTACTATAGGTATCATGGTTTTTAATCATTTATAATCCAATTTATACTTAACTATTTTATCTAGACGTTTAAAGTTTTTCCCCTTGATGAATAGTATCTTTACATCGTTTAATTCGACATATCTTGGGGTTACATCTTTCTAAATATAAAATTTTCTATATAATTGCCTTGCTGCTTTTGCTTGTAGCATACTACAACTGTCTACCATCTGTATTATTTGGCGATCCTTATTGTAAAGTGATGTACGATAAAGATGATGATTTGATGGGAGCCACTATTTCTAAAGATGGTCAATGGCGATTTCCTTTGATTGACTCTGTGCCTTCAAAATTTGAGAAATGCATTTTGACCTTTGAAGATAGAAGGTATTATTACCATCCAGGATTTGACCCAATAGCCATTTTTGGAGCTACAATACAAAATATTAAAGCAGGAACTGTTGTCAGAGGTGGCAGTACCATTACCATGCAAGTGATGAGGTTGGCAAGTAAAGGAAATGCTAGAACATTTATCAATAAATTGGTAGAAACGATTCAAGCTACAAGATTAGAGTTTAAAAAACCTAAGGCAGAAATTCTCAGATTATATGCGAGCCATGCTCCATTCGGCGGTAATGTGGTTGGGCTAGAATCAGCCAGTTGGAGATATTATTATAAGAGCCCTCACTTGCTGTCATGGTCTGAGAGTGCTACATTGGCTGTTTTACCCAATGCACCTTCATTAATACACTTAGGCAAAAATAGAGATGCATTACAAAAGAAGAGAAACAGACTTCTTCATCAATTATTAGTAGATCAGACGATAGATTCGACAACATATAGGTTGGCTCTTTTAGAACCCATTCCTGATAAGCCAGTAGCATTGCCAAAGGAGGCTCCTCATTTATTGCATAGGACCGACTTATTTAAACATTCTAGTCAACTACATACTTCAATAGATCCAGATATACAAAAGACAGTGAATGAAGTAGTAGATTTCTATCACAGCCAATATCAAAATCAAAATATTGAAAACTTAGCTGCTTTAGTACTAGATACTTATACTGGTCAGACTTTGGCTTATGTCGGTAACGCTCCTAACTCTAGAAATGAACAAGATGTAGATATGGTAATGGCAAAACGAAGCACGGGGAGTGTGTTAAAGCCATTCTTATACGCTAATGCCATTAAAGAAGGCTTGATTACTAACAAATCTTTATTGGATGATGTGCCAATATATATAGATGGTTTTCATCCTGAGAACTATGACCGAAATTATAGAGGAGTCATACCCGCTGATCAAGCTTTAATGCAGTCATTAAATGTTCCGTTTGTTCTATTGC
Source organism: Saprospiraceae bacterium (assembly GCA_037968395.1). GTDB lineage: Bacteria > Bacteroidota > Bacteroidia > Chitinophagales > Saprospiraceae > JADKBO01. The sequence goes on from JBBKVK010000092.1 coordinate 19,999, forward strand.
TTAGAGAGTTTGGTATCAGTAAGTTTATTAATGCTTTGCGAAGTTTGGGGATGCAAACCATTGATAAAGGTGCAGATTACTATGGTCTATCTTTAATCATAGGTGGGGCAGAAGGCACACTATGGCAAATGTGTGGAGCCTACGCTACATATGGCAGGATATTGACTGATTATATCAAATATCAAGCGAGATATGAGCGTAATCTTACATTTAACCCTTCCCTAATTAATCTAAGTTCGGAGACTAGTATTAAGGAGACTGTTGTAGATCCAATTTTGATAAATGCTGGATCAATTTACCATACTCTAGAGGCGCTCACTGAACTAAAAAGACCTTCAGAAGAAGGTGATTGGGAACAGTTTAGTTCTGCAAGGAAAATTGCCTGGAAGACAGGGACTAGTTTTGGTCATAAAGATGCTTGGGCTATTGGGGTTACTCCACGATATACAATAGGAGTTTGGGTGGGGAATGCTGATGGTGAAGGTATTGCCGAATTAGTAGGCGTAAAAAAAGCAGCTCCAGTCTTATTTGACATATTTAATAGATTACCTGACGGCGATTGGTTTGATGTACCATATGATGATTTGCTGCCAGTACCTATGTGTCGCCTAAGTGGGATGACAGCTTCTGATAATTGTACGGCAATTGATACGTCATATCTATCAACTACAAGTTTAAATAAGCGATGTGTTTATCACAAGACAATCCATCTCGATCAGGAGAATAAGCATCAAGTTAACAGTTCATGTTATAATATCAATGATATCGTTACTTCTAGTTGGTTTGTATTATCCCCGAAGCAAGCGGAGTATTATAGAAAAATCAATCCAGAATATAGCACATTACCTCCATTTGCTGAAGGATGTTTGAATGATGAAAGGACATTGGTGGACATCATTTATCCTCCTCATAATGGAGAAATTATCATCCCCAAAAACTTAAATAATGGCTTTGAAAAAATCATTGTAAAAGCTGTTCATTCCAAACAGAACGGAAAAGTTTTCTGGTATCTTGACAATGAGTTTTTAGGCGCTACCATAGAATTTCATACTATGGCATTATCACCCGCAGCGGGGAAGCACACTTTAACTGTGTCTGATGAAAATGGAGCTCAAGTGACGAGGCGTTTCGAAGTACAATAAAGTAAATCTTTTCTAAATTATTTCTTTTATTAATTAAATCCAATCATTTATAGGCACTCGTATGTGTTTATATACCAAGTGTTTATAGAAAGGTGTAAATAATAAGTTTCTAAATATTTGCATATTATAAAATATCGACATATATTTGACGAATAAATAGACATTATGAAAGTAGAACTTCAAGTAAAAGATCAGTACATTAAGGGCAAAGGAGCACAGATTAATCCTAACAATCCTTTTGATAAGTTACTAAAAACTGTAGATACAAGAGAGCATTTTTCTGATTTTGACCGAAAAGAATTAAAGACCACTTATATTGAATCTACAGCTAAATCTATTTTAAATAAGGTAGAAAGCCCTGACATAGGATTGTCTTATTCTATGAATCCTTATCAAGGTTGTGAGCACAGTTCCATGTATAGTTATGCAAGGGATGCTCATAATTATTGGGGCTATAGTTCTGGACTAGATTTTGAAACAAAGATCTTAGTTAAAACCAATGCTGCCGAACTGTTAGACCAAAAGTTGTCAAGTACAAAGTGGGTAGCAGCACCAATTATGTTATCTGGTAATACGGACTGTTATCAATCGGTTGAAAAAGAATACGAAATTACAAGAGATATATTAAAGGTATTGTTGAAACACAAACACCCTGTAGGAATAGTTACTAAGAGTGCTTTGATCCTAAGAGATATAGACATTCTTCAAAATATGGCTCAACATAATTTAGTAAATGTAGCCATATCATTAAATACAATTGATGACAGCCTTAGGCAAAAATTAGAACCTAGAGCAAGCAGTGTGCATACTCGACTTGCTTTAATTGATAAATTGAGTAGTGCTGGAATTCCCGTCACTGTCTTGGCAGCTCCAATCATACCAGGTCTGAACGATACTGGTATCATAAAGCTCGCCAAGAAAGTTTCGGAAGCAGGGGCAAGAGCCTTACACCATATAGTGGTAAGGCTAAATGGCAACGTAAAAGAGATTTTTAAAGGATGGTTGAGTAGAAACATTAATGAAAGTACTGATACAATTCTTAATCAAATAAGGTCATTACACAACGGAGATTTAGCTAACAGTAAGTTCGGGCAAAAGATGAAAAGTGATGGAGTAATTGAAGATATGATCCATCAACAATTTAAACTAGCTAGAAATTTGTACATGTTAGACGATGAAATATTTGATTACAACACCGAATTGTTTTCAAGGAACAAAGTAAGGCAAGGAGTTTTGTTTTAATAGGTGAGGTAACGCTATATTTAAGGAAGCTAATTCTACAAAAGAAGTTCGGCCGTCCTAAAGATCTAAAGAGCTAAAGAGCTAACCAGCCAATTAGCCAAAGAACCAAAAAACCAAAGAGCTAAAGAACTAACCAGCTAACCAGCCAATTCACCCCATATACTCCCAAGCACTCTTATAAACGCCAGATTTCTCAACGTAATCTATGAATTCAGCATAAGTGTTATTGTTGCTTAGTGTTGCAGAATCGCCAATCACAATGAGTTTCTTTCTTGCCCTTGTAAGTCCAACATTGAGTCGCCTTTCATCCTTTAAAAACCCCAATACACCTTTGTCGTTTGACCTTACAAGAGATAGATAAATGATGTCTTTTTCTTGGCCTTGAAACCCATCAATCGAGTCAATATCAATATCCATTGTTTTTAGCTCTTCATCGTCTGACACTTCTTGCCGGATATATCTTACTTGCTCAGCATACGGTGTGATTATTCCAATGGTATGACCTAAAGCTCTTTCTTTTATGGATAGTAAATGTTCTCTTATTACGAAGTATTCTCCTTTGTTAAAATGACTGAGTTCTCCAGGTTTTTGCTCTTCTTCAAACCCTGTTCCAACGGTGTCTATGAAAGTAATAGGTTCGTCATCTTCTTTTATGGTGTGATTTGCCACATCTTGTGAGGATACGAGCTTACCTTGATAGTATTTTTGATTAGAAAAGGACAATATTAAATCATTCATCCTATACTGTTCATTGAGAAGGTATGAATGAGTGATGATGTCTGTCATTCGATCGAGTAGGGTGGTTTCAAATCCGAGTTGTATCGCATCTTGACTTTTAACTGTAGGAGGCAACTGTTTGTGATCACCTACTAGAATGGTTCGTTCTGCTTTTAACATGGCATTCCAGCATTCTGGTTCGAGGGTTTGCGATGCTTCATCTATAATGCAGGTTTTAAATCTTATGTTATCTACACTCGAATGGCTCACTCCAACCAAGGTGCAAAGTATGACATCAGACTCTTTGATAATGTGTTGTGTCAAACGATATTCAAGCTCTCTTGCCCATTTCCTGATTTCTCTTGCTTCTTTTTGCAAGTCGTACCTTTCTTTCCTTTCTGCTGGTCCGAAAGAACGTTTAAATTTACTGGCTTTTTTACTGATTTCCTCTGCTTCTCGCTTGATTTTTTTTATCTGATTCCATTCATGTGATCCTCGTACTTTTTCTTCAATGGTTAAGTGGGTAATGTCATCGTCTATTCTCGTAATATTCCCAATTCTCAGTACTTTTAAGCCAATAGCATTGATCCTTGCCGCTAATAAGTCAACAGCATTATTGCTTGGAGCACAGACTAGGATTTGCTTTTCCGTTTTGTTTAATCTTCGGACTAGACCTACAATGGTTGTTGTTTTACCTGTTCCTGGTGGTCCATGAATGATACCAAGTCTTTCTGCTTGAAGACACCCTTTTATTGCAGCATTTTGTGAATCATTGAGGTGCGGGATAGGGTAGTATTCATCGATTTTAAGATCATAATCAAAAGCATCTAGTTTATTGATGCCATCTCGTAATTCTTGAATGTGTTTATCAGTAGTGGACATGACGTTTTCTACTGCTTGTCGCATCACTTTGTAAGGTCGTTCATCATAGACCAATTCTACGCCAATAGATCCTTTACTCGGTACATCACTTTTGTCCAGCAATTCATCATTCAGGATGATTTTCATCTTATCCTTCCTTAGAAAACTAACTGTTCCAGAATATTGAGTAAGCTCATTGTGTAAGTTGATGTATAGATTTACACCTGAGCCAACTCTGATTCTGTGATTGCCTTGATCACTATTTACTCTATTGACTTCTACTTCGACGTATTCCCCAACGGTATAATATTTCTTCGTTATTTCTATAGGATGCCAAGCCACACCATTAGCCACTTTTTCTTGCTGAGTCTTGTTGGCTATAATGTTGAGGTAAAAATGCTCTTCATTCTTCCGCTCTGCTTCTATAGCTTTTAATAAAGTCTTTAGTCTAGATTGATCCGACATATGTGATGTTGTGAGTCTTTGGAGAGCGAAAATAGATTTATATTATATGATAGACAAATTATGTAGTTAATAGGTAGAAAAATCCTACACAATTAAGAAAATACTGCTTTCGTTATTAATGCATAATGCGTATCATTGCGCCAAATTTCAGATAAATTATGTATAAATTAATTGTTTTAGCTATTTTCATCATATTCAGTAGCTGTAAATCATCCAAAAAGATAACGGATAATCAAGGTATTGAAGAAATTGTCTTTGATACCTTAGTATATTCAAATGCAGAATTTGAAGCGTTGGAGGAGGCAAAAGAATTAATACCTTATAATCCTTCGGCAACTAGGAAATACGACGTCATTCACACAAAATTAGCAGTTTCATTTGATTGGGCTAATCAATGGGTATTGGGTAAGGCTGATATTACTTTAAAACCTATATTCTATAAATTGATGGCAGTCGATCTGGATGCTAAAGGGATGGTGATCCATTCTGTAAAGAGCAAGGGATCTGATTTGAAATTCACATATGATGGTATGGTACTTTCAATTGAATTACCTAAAGTTTTGACAAAAGAGGAGCAAATAATACTATCCATTGATTATACTGCCAAGCCAAACTCATCAGAAGGGTATTCTGGTGGAGCAATTACTTCGGATAAAGGATTATTCTTCATTGATCCTACCGATACGGACCCCTTCAAACCATCACAGGTATGGACCCAAGGCGAAACTGAAAACAACAGCAGATGGTTTCCTACATTTGACAAACCAAATGAAAGATGCAGTCAAGAGATTTACATCACTGTTCAAGATAAGTATTCTACTTTAAGTAATGGTAAGTTGGTTTCATCTACCAAAAACGATAATGGAACAAGGACAGATTATTGGAAACAAGATAAGTCTCATGCACCATACTTATTCATGTTGGCTGTGGGAGAATTTGCTTGGGTGCAAGATAAATGGAATGATATGCCTTTGCACTACATAGTAGAAAAAGAGTATGAAGCTTCGGCAAAAGAAATATTTGACCATACTCCAGAAATGCTAACGTTTTTTTCTGACATATTAAATTATCCATACCCTTGGGATAAATATGCTCAAATAATTACTAGAGATTATGTGTCAGGAGCTATGGAAAATACTTCCGCTGTTATATTCGGTGAGTTTGTGCAAAAGCATTC
>JBBKVK010000093.1:0-8867 GCA_037968395.1 Saprospiraceae bacterium
GATAATCCGCCAACAAAAAATAAACTTAACAGTAAAAATGAGATGTTTTTCATAATAATAATTTTGTAATTGTTTTATTGAAATCTCCGGTTGAAAGAGTTTTCAAGTTTTAGCATAATTTTGATCTTATAAAAAAGTATACTGAACTAATAATCTGATTTTAATTATATTTTCTTTTAATAAACCAATCTTCATCATTGAAAGTAAATCCAAAGTTGATCTTTAAAAAATTTTCTTCTATTGCAGTACCACTTCCTTTTTTTCCAAGGTCAATGCCAATGTTGGCACTAGAACCTTTCCTTTGATATACAAATGGTAAGTCCATTCCAAACCTGACGCCATATTCATCAACACCAATATCGTTAATAACTCTAGGGTCTTTGTGGTAGTATATCCCATATCTATATGTTACTCTCTTTAGGTAATTATCAAAGGATTTATAGTTAGGACGGTAAAATCCTCCTAAGGATACAAAAGAAGAGTTTCTTAACTGATCTTTAACGTCGCCTTTTAATTCATGATAGTATTTTGACCATGGCGCAGTATTAAATTCAAATCCAAATCCAATTTTTGAACCAATTAGGTAATTAGCTCCAAATCCGATCGTACCAGGCAAGTAGCCTTTACCTCTTACATCAATATCATTGAGTATAGTATCTCTTATAATCGCTCCATTATGTAATGTTTGTAGGCCAAAAGCGACTTGATCACCAATAGCTGTAAAGTTTGTACCATTGTTTGCTCTTAGACCCAATGTTAATCTACTTATTTTCTCTCTGTTTTCTGATTCTTCATTAAATACTTTAGAATACATAAACCCTAAGTTGTAAGTAAAACCTTTTACGAAATAGCTGTCTTGAAAGTAATCATTAAATGCATTTTCTTTTTCGTCAAAGGTTACTATTTTATTATATGAAGTATTCCCAAATAGATAACCTAATGTGAGGCCAAAAGAAAAATCTTTGTATTGGACTGCATTTGCCCATTTAAACTCATAAGAGCCCCCTCGTCCATTATAATTACGAGTAAAAACACCAACATCCTCAGTTGAGTCTATTGAAGTAACATTATACCCAACATTTGATTTTCTTGAGATATCAAATGCCATAGAAAAACGATACTTTTTATTTAAATTTTCATAGGCCTCATTTAATGGGTTAGCTAGAGGGAATCCAAGACCAATGTAAGTAAATTTTCCACCCCATTGCTTCGTTTGATTTTTCCCATCATCAAGTTTTAGTCTACTAGCTGATACCCCTACTTCATAAGCTGTAGCTTTTAAGTAGGTTAAACTTGCAGGGTTAGCTATGTTAATATGTGTAGGATCTGCCCAAGAAGACCCAAGACTACCCATTTGCCTTATGCTCATATAGTTTGGATCCTCGATATCTCCAAACCCCAATCTTGAATAAGGAGAGTTGAGTATATTTTGGCTAAATAGACTAATTGTAGATACAGCAAGTATGATAATTAGTGTTATTTTTTTAATCATTAAATCTTAATATTTCGTTTAAACCAACCAATACCAAATTGGAGGCTGCAAATATGGTGAATTTTAGGTATTCTTCAAAAAAGATTGTGTCTCCACCAGTAAAAAGTACTTTAGAATCTCCAAATTCTTTGTTAATTGAGTCAATAAACGTTTCTAACTCATAAATTGTGCCTCTTAGTATGCCATTTTGTAAAGCACTTTCGGTATTTTTTCCAATGAATGAACTTGGATACTTAAAGTCTACTAAAGGCAATTTATCAGTAAAGTCATGCATAGATTGTCTTCTCATGTTTATACCTGGAGAAATATTGCCCCCATGGTATTGACCTTTGGCGTCAATAAAATCCATTGTTATACAAGTCCCAGCATCAATCACAACACAATTGGTACTTGGAAATTCATATCTAGCTCCAATCACTCCCGCTATCCGATCCTTGCCTAATGTCTCAGGTGTCTCATATAAACTTTTAATAGGCAATGGCGTATTGTGGTCTAAAACAGTTAGATGCACTTTACTCCCTAAATGTTGTAAAAAGTCAGCTGTTAGATTTCTTGTACTTGAAAGAATTGCTTTTTCAATATTGTAATTATTGCATATTTCATTGACTTTATCCTTTGATAAGTCGTTATTTTTATAATAATATCTCTCCAGTTCTCCATCAAATACAGAGACTTTTACATTGGTGTTCCCAAAGTCTATACAGAGATTCATTACTCTTTAATTAATGTTTGAAGTGCCTAACCCCTGTGACAACCATAGCTATGCCATGAGTATCACAAAACGCTACACTTAAATTATCCTTAATCGAACCACCAGGTTGGATTACTGAGGTGATCCCTGCATCATAAGCCAGCTCGACACAATCTGGAAATGGAAAAAAAGCATCAGAAGCCATAGCTGCGCCGTTTAAGTCAAAACCAAACTGTGCTGCTTTTTCTATAGCTTGCTTAGTTGCGTCTACCCTTGATGTTTGTCCACAACCCATGCTCAATAGTTGATTATCCTTAGCAAATACAATGGTGTTGGATTTAAGGTGTTTAACCAATTTGTTTGCAAATAACAAATCTGCAATTTGAGATTGTGTAGGTTGAGTGGCAGTGACCACTTCCAAACTCTCTTTAGTTTCTGTCTTCAGGTCGCTATCTTGTTGGATCACTCCGTTTAACAGGCTTTTAAAGCTCTTTAACCTTAAATTATAGTGTTTTAACTTTAATAATATCCTCTTTGATTTCGAATTTAATAACTCTTGAGCATCTTGATCAAAATCTGGTGCTATGAGTACTTCATAAAATAGTTTGTTAATTTCCTCTGCAGTCACTAAATCAACTTTGGTGTTGCATATTAATATTCCCCCAAATGCAGATATTGGGTCACCTGCTAAAGCTGCTTTCCAAGCTTCTAATGGAGTAGATCTTACTGCTAGCCCACAAGTATTTGTATGCTTTAATATTGCAAAAGTAGGTAGGTCATCTTTAAATTCTGACATCACAGCTACTGCTGCATCTACATCTACTAGGTTATTAAAACTTAGTTCTTTTCCTCCCATTTTTTCAAACATGGCATCCATTTCACCAAAAAAGATTCCTTGTTGATGTGGATTTTCTCCATATCTCAATACTTGTCCTTTAGGAATACTATGCTTGAACGATTCTTCAAAAGTGTCACGATCAAAATAATTAAATATAGCCGTATCGTAATGTGATGACACTTTGAAAGCCTTTCTAGCTAGATCTTTTCTTTGTGCTAGGGTAGACACTCCAGCTCCGTCATTCAAAATATGGTGTAAATCCCCGTATTCGTCTTTAGAAGGTATTACTACAACATCGTTGAAATTTTTAGCGGCACCTCTGATCAATGCAATACCTCCAATATCTATTTTTTCTATAATAGCTTCCTCGTCATTTGTACTCGCCACCGTGTCTTCAAATGGGTAAAGGTCTACTACTACAAGGTCTATTTCTGGAATATCATACTTTTGCAACTGACTTAAATGGTCTTCGTTTCTAATGGCTAGAATACCACCAAATACTTTTGGGTGAAGTGTCTTGACTCGCCCATCCAATATTGAAGGATAAGTAGTAAGATCTTCAACTCGATGCACCATTGCACCAAGTGACTCTATGAAACTCTGAGTTCCTCCAGTAGAATATATTTTTACTCCTTGATCTTTAAGTAATTGTACGATCTTATCAAGTCCATCTTTGTTAAAAACAGAGATAAGGGCTGATTTGATTTTTCTATTAGCCATGGTTGATTTTGTATTCTTCTAATATTTAGGCGCAAAAGTAATATTATAAGACTAGAAAGTAAATTAATTTAGTGTTGTATATCCTATGTAACAAACACTTAAAGCGTAATTTGTTGAAAAACTATCTTTTGCATTTGTGATAGGAATTATAAATTCTAGAAAAGCAAGATGGAGGAGGTAAAAAATAAAATCCTGCAGGGCTGCTTCATTTTTACTATTTTTGCAATTCATCGAATAAAAATTACATGAAAGGTATAGATCAGCAAATGTTAAATAAGTTTATTGACGAAGCATTATATGAAGACATTAGAGAAGGTGATCACACATCTTTGGCATGTATACCTGCAGATCTAAGACAGACTGCAGTGTTAAAGGTGAAAGATGTTGGTACTCTTGCTGGAGTAGAGTTTGCAGAAGCAGTATTCAAAAGACTTGACCCTACTTGTAAGTTTACTACCTTGATTAAAGATGGTAATGACGTAAAGCCTGGCGATATTGCTTTTGAAATAGAATCAAATGCTCAAGTAATCTTAAAAGGTGAACGTTTGGTGTTAAATACTATGCAAAGGTTGAGTGGAGTAGCTACAATGAGCAGCAGATTTGCTATAGAAGTTGAAGATCTTCCAGTTACCATTCTAGATACAAGAAAGACAACCCCATTAATGAGGTTCTTAGAAAAATGGGCTGTCAGAATTGGTGGTTGTGAAAACTATAGAGATGGATTATATGATTGGATTATGATCAAAGATAATCATCATGATGCCTGTGGTGGACTTACTAAAGCAATAAATAGAGTCAATGACTACTTAAAAGAAAAAAACCTAGATTTAGGCATTACTGTAGAAGTAAGAAACCTTGTGGAGCTGTATGAAGTGCTGGAAGTTGGTAATGTAACTCGTATTATGCTCGATAATTTTGAAGTCCCAATATTAAGAGAAGCAGTAGCCATAATCGATAAAAGATTTGAAAGCGAAGCATCAGGTGGGATTACTTTACATACAGTTAGGCAAGTGGCAGAAACAGGAGTAGATTATATATCTGTAGGAGCATTGACACACTCTGCTGGATCACTTGATTTAAGTCTAAAAATCAAAAAATAATTTTGCATCAAGGAGACGGTAATACATTTTGGTCAAAGGTCAATAAGAAACCTACCATGTTATTTGGCTTATTTACCATATCCTTGTTTACAATACTTGCACTATTAGCTTATTTAGTTATACCTGATAACACTCCTGGGGCAAACTTTCAAATGGCTGAAATCCCACTAAAGCCAATGGGGTATTGTACCTCTATTTATTCCTATGATGATCAGGAAAAATCCCATCAATCTTTCCTGAAGAAGTTGATTTTTGGACAAGAAAACACAAAACAATCTATTGCTTACGACAGTCTTTCGATTGATAATAAAATAATAACTTTTTACACTCCTTTAGGTTATCAAAAAGTGCTTCAAACTCAATTTGCCAATCCTGAGACACAAATCAAATCAGGAACAACTATAAAGACATTTTGGTTTGGTACTGATAAGTTTGGAAGAGACATATTGAGTAGATTGATATTAGGAATTAGGATATCCTTAATGGCTGGATTTATGGCAGTGTTAGTATCATTGATCATAGGCTTAACTTTAGGCAGTATTGCAGGATATTTCAGAGGGTGGATCGATCAAGTTGTCATGTATTTGATCAATATTACTTGGTCTATACCCACTATATTATTAGTATTTGCCATAGTTTTGGCTTTTGGAAGAGGTTTGGGAGTGATTTTCTTAGCGGTAGGCCTTACGATGTGGGTAGATGTAGCTAGGATCGTAAGAGGGCAGGTCATGAGTGTAAAAGAAGAACAGTTTATTATTGCTGCACAAAGCATGGGTCAATCGACTGTTAACATACTCTTTAGGCACATCTTACCAAATATAGCTGGCCCAGTATTAGTGATTATATCTGCAAACTTTGCTACAGCAATATTGATAGAGGCGGGCTTAAGTTATTTAGGGTTTGGGGTAAACCCTCCTTCCCCTAGTTTGGGCAATATGCTAAATGAAAATTATGGGTATGCTCTGAGTGGTAACCTAATGATAGCCATTTTACCTGCACTATTTATTATGTTATTGGTATTATCTTTTAATTTAATAGGGTCTGGATTAAGAGACATGTATGATGTTAAGAATTAAATAACAGATCATATAGAACTAAAAATCAATCACTCGTGTTTGTGAAATTGTATAATTATTATATACAAATGAACTTTTAATCAAATTTAAATTATGAAACAAATACTTTTTACACTTTTCGTTTTATCAGCATTTGCAATTAATGCTCAAGAAGTAAAGGAGCAGTCTATAACGATGAGTCTTGGACCTCAATATGCTTTTTATGTAGAGATTGATGATACCCCAGAAAAAGTCATTGAAAAAGAATGGGAATCCTATCTTAAAGAATATTTTAAGAAAGTAAAATACAATAGAAAAGCCAAGGAGACATATACCCAAAATGGAGCTGTAGCCTTAATTAATGGTAACAAAGACATTACTATTTATAGTAAGATGGATCAAGGAAAGGGTCAGGTAACATTATATGTATGGACGGATTTAGGGACTGGATTTGTAAACCCAGATGATTTTGCAAAACAAACAGATGGAGTTATAAGATTTTTGGGTGATTTTTATGTAAAAGCTAAGAAAAAAGGCATTACTCTTGAAATGGAGAAAGAAGAAGACAACTTAAAGGGTTTTGAAAAGGATCTTGTCAAACTTGAAAAAAACAACAAAGATCTACATGAAGATATTGAAAAATATAAAGACAAAATAAGACAAGCAGAAGCTGATATTGAAGAAAACTTAAAGATGCAAGATGACAAGAAAGTTGAGATCCAAAATCAGAAAAAACTTATTGAGAAAGTTATCGAAAGACTAAACATGGTTGGAAAAACATATTAATTGGAAAATATCGTTTAGTAAACTTTATTAAAATATATCTTTTAGCTCTTGATACGATTGTGTCAAGAGCTTTTTTATAAACTAAATTTTCACTTATAGACTTTTTGGGTTTTGATTTCAATATAAAAAGAGCGATATTTAAACTTTCACATTAGCAGTATCTAATTTCAACATTATAAATCAGAAAATGGCACTATACGACCAAGTCTTTAAGAACAATAAAAAATGGGTAGAAGAAAAGAAGTCAACTAATAAAGAGTTTTTCAATCACTTGTCACAAGGACAAAATCCAGATATATTATACATCGGGTGTAGTGATAGCCGAGTCACAGCCGAAGAAATGACAGGCATACTTCCAGGACAAATGTTTGTACATCGTAACATTGCCAATCTTGTGCCTAACAATGACAACAATTCCGCCTCTGTGATTGAATATGCTGTGGCCCACTTGGGTGTAAAGCACATTGTGGTTTGTGGTCATTATTTTTGTGGAGGTGTAAAAGCAGCCATGCAAGCTGCAGATCTAGGGATCTTAAATCCTTGGCTGCGTAATATTCGGGATGTGTATCGACTTCATAAATCAGAACTAAATTGCATAGAAGACGAAACTCAAAGATACAATAGGTTGGTAGAGTTAAACGTACAAGAGCAATGTGTCAATGTGATAAAAATGGCCGTTTGGCAAAAAGCTTTTCTTAAAAACCAATCCCCAACCGTACATGGTTGGGTGTTTGATGTGCAATCTGGCAATCTAATCGACCTTAATATCAACTTTAGAGAAAAAATGGAGCACATTAGAGAGATCTATGATTTGGGAATGGAAGAATAACCTTAAATGTAAATCGTAAAAGTCTTGATCTAAATTCGCAATTCCCTACCTTTGCCCCATGAATCATAATCTCAGTGATACAATAGTAGCTCTCTCTACTCCCCCTGGTGCAGGAGCCATAGGTGTAATCCGTCTTTCTGGACCAAAAGCAATCGCAATTGTCGATGAAGTATTCCACGGTCGTAACTTATCAAAAGTAGACGCTAATACCGTACATTATGGCAAGATTAAGGATGAAAAAGATCGTATAATTGATGAATGTTTGGCCACCGTATTTAAGGCTCCACGATCGTACACCAAAGAAGATGTCATAGAGATTAGTTGCCACGGAAGTACTTATATTATTGAGCAGTTGATCCAGTTATTTCTCAGGAAAGGAGCAAGACAAGCTAATCGAGGTGAATTTACATTGAGGGCATTCATGAATGGACAATTGGACCTCAGTCAGGCAGAAGCAGTGGCAGACCTTATTGCATCTGATAATGAAGGAAGTCATGAATTAGCAATGCGCCAGATGAGAGGTGGCTTCTCTGAAGAAATAGCAGAGTTGAGACAAGAGCTCATAGACTTTGCCGCTTTGATAGAGCTAGAATTGGACTTTGGTGAGGAAGATGTAGAGTTTGCCGATCGCCAAAAACTCGAAGACTTAGTCGCTAAAATCAAAAAAGTAATCAGTAAACTCATCGATTCATTCCACTTGGGCAATGTAATAAAAAACGGAGTTGCAACTGTGATAGCAGGAAGGCCTAATGCGGGCAAATCTACACTCCTAAATGCATTACTCAACGAAGACCGGGCCATTGTGTCAGATATTGCAGGAACAACGAGAGACACCATAGAAGAAGGACTAAACATCCAAGGGATAAGGTTCCGCCTCATTGACACTGCAGGCATCAGAGAGGCACAAGATTCTATCGAAAAAATAGGCGTAGAAAAGACTCTAGAAAAGATCTCAACTTCTACTGTTGTTATCTATATGTTTGATGTCACAACTACAAGTCCTCAACAACTTTGGGACGATGTATCTACCTTCCTAGAAGCGAGTAAAGTATTGACTTCTAAAAGTAAAAACATCTTTATTGCTAACAAGATGGACCTCAATCCATACTCCCAACCCGAATCGTATTACAAAGAAGGCCTCATCTCGTATGAAAACCTAATCTCCGCTTCAGCACTCAATAAAATGAACATAGAAGCCCTCAAAAACCTCTTGTATCAAACCGTAATTGACAATCCAAGCTTAATGGATCAAACCATAGTGAGCAACACCCGTCACTACGATGCCCTACACAAAGCCCACGAAAGCTTGGATGCAGTGCTCAATGGATTGCAAGGAGGCATTACAGGTGATTTCAT
>JBBKVK010000094.1:0-6763 GCA_037968395.1 Saprospiraceae bacterium
CATTTAAGGAATCAAATAAATTATTAGATAATGCTAAATTAGACATTGAAAAATATAACGAATTGAAGGAATTTATTAATAGGTTGCAAAATCCAAAAGATAATGACTTAATTGGCATGATTGTAGTTATGGAGTTCAAAAATGTAAAATTATTTGATCGATTTCAACATAACATTTGATAAGATATATACAGAATTTAGTGCTTGAGTTTAAAATAAACTTAGCTGGGATTCTTTTTTAGGATAAAAGACTCCAATGATGACGAAAGGGTTATTCATCCTACGTCGATGAAATTCCCTGGTAGTACCTAAGAATAAATAGATGTCTTTTTCATTTAAAAATTCGGTATCATAGCGTTGCTTAACTTTCTCTAGGGCTATAGTTTCATTGCCATCAGCTCTATCAAAACAATTCCAATAAAGTTGTCCAATTTCCCAATCTTCTATCATCATCTTAGAAGAATTGCCCGCATCATCCTCGATGTGGTAGTAAAATTTATAAGGTAATTTTCTTATTGATATTTCAGGGTTTTTATTAGCAAAAAGAT
The DNA here is from genome assembly GCA_037968395.1 of Saprospiraceae bacterium. GTDB lineage: Bacteria > Bacteroidota > Bacteroidia > Chitinophagales > Saprospiraceae > JADKBO01. Next base: position 548 of record JBBKVK010000094.1, read on the forward strand.
CACCTTGTTTTCTCAAGTCTGTCCACTTATCTTTCCAGTCCCTATCAGTTTCTTTCCAGTCGAATTTAATAATTTTTGACGGTTTAAATGTGGCAAGAGATATATTAGTCGGCGCTTTTGATGCATTGATTAACTCTTTAATATTAGTCCATACATTCTTTAAGCAGATATCTTTTCTAAGATACCAGTTGCTCTTTGTATCTATGCTATTGTGTACTTCGATATCCTTAAAATCATAATTAACAGGACTATGACTTTCAGGTCTGAAATCATCACTTCTTTTTGATAATTCTAATTCTATCCAAGTGTATTTGTATGATGAAGTTTTTCCATCTCGTTTCATTCCAAACATAAAGGTAAGTGGTACAGGATATATCCTTATCCAAGAGCCATCCTCTAAAAAACCTGCAGTACATACTAACTCGTCATACGACCTTGAAGGTAAAGGGTAAGTAACGACAGATATTAGTACTTTAGTTTTTTTCATAATCCTATATATGGACGAGACTTAATTGATAATTTGATAATGAGACAACGTGTTCAGCTAGAGATTTTCTATGGCATTGGCAGATATCCTTTTCAAAACAGGTCAATGCTACTCTTTTAAAGTCTTTGACATACGTATAAATAATTTCCTGTTCACGTTTAGTGCTTTTTAATGTAGTATCCTTATAATCCTCAAATAAAATATCATAATCATGTTGAGTATTCAATTCTTGCCTTTTATCAGAGTTGATTCCAACTTCAGGCATGTGAATATAGTTAATCCCTATGCCTTCACAAGCATTTTTTAGTTGATTTTTACTAAATCCATATTTCATACTTTTAGCATTTTTTCTTACATCTAGAAGAAGTTTTATGTCGGATTTTATCAATTTATTAAGGTAGTACTCTAAAGACACCCCTTCATAACCTATAGTATATAAGGCACTATTCGTGGCAATACTTTTAAATTGCTCAATTTTTTGTAATTCAATGTCATTTAAGTGTCTATTAGCTACTTTGCTGTTAATTGCAAAATAAGGAAAGTTTACATAAGTGAACTTGATTAATTCATCAGTTGATTTTTTACCATGATGCTTTACCAAAGCTGTTAAGCTTAGTTTATCAAACTCTGTCAATTGATCAAAATAGTTAACTTCAAAATCGTTTAATTGCCATTCTGTTTTTTCCTCTTTAATAAGGTCATATTTCATTAAAGTACCTAAGTCTGCATTTGCTTGAAATGAAAAACAACCATATTTATAGGGAACAAAATCGTATACTTTAGAACTCTTAGGATATTTTGTAAAAATAAATAGCAGTTTTTGTAAATCAATTTTTGAAATTGAATTACCCATTAATTTAATCAATGATAATATTACTTTTCTTCTATAGTACATCTGCAAATATATATTACTTTAAATGTGTTGTTTAATTTTAATAGTACTAATTTAATTTTGAATCGATATTTATCCTCTTATTTGTTTATTTCGAAATTCAATAGAATTCTTTGATCTTAGTTTATAAAACGTTGATAATTAGTTAAATGTTTTATTTTCCAACACTCTGTTAATAAATAATATAATAAAAAATTAGATATGTAATCGTTTAATCGTATATATGCAACACTATAATGGACGAAACATAAACCGATTTCCTCTCTGTTACCCATAACCAACTCAATTCAATAATCACAACTCAATCAAAGTAAAAAATTTATTTAGATTGTGTCAGTGTTCGAAATATAATGTCAGTGTTAGGAACTTGTATTGTTGACTATTTATAATTAATTAGTAGTAATTGTTTGATTTCACTTCTCTTATTCCTACCCTTTTTTAAATACATCATAGTAAAAGCCTCTACCGACCCATGTCATAAAACACCCCAACAGAAAAACTCGGTGCAGCAGCAATAATCTCTCCTCTAAATGCAGAGGCAAAAGATGCCGACACACCTACTCTTTTTGTGATATAATAGGTAGCTTCTAGGCTATAGCTAGTGAATTCTGTATTGTTGGCGAAGATACTTGTGCTGGTGATTGATTCGGCAGTTTCTCCATTTTTTAAAGACTCGACCCCAGTTAATCTTCCTATCACCCAGAGCTTCTGGTTTAGAAGGCCAAATCCTGTTTCTATACCGTATCTTATTTCTTCAGAAAATCCATTGGTCCTGTGATTAAAGCCTATGTTGGTTGCCCAATAGCCTGATATTTTATCGTTTACCTTATATCCAGAACCTGCATCAAGTTGTACCATTTGATTAAATTCACCATCACCCGTTTGCAAGTTTTTGAGTTCCCCTGCTACAGACTTTCCTGTTGGGATGCCAAGAGTTAAGGAGGCTGCTATAGGTATTTTACTGCCCGGTTTGGTCAAACTATATTTGAATGTCAAGTCGATGTCACCTACAGCATTTATGGCTTCTCCTTTTACTAAGATTTCGTCTGTAGTGGCTGATTTAAGATTATTCATTAGGTTTCTAGTAAGTAACGGAGCATAGGTTTGAAGGGTAAATCTATCGGTAATCCCATACTCTCCATAAAATGCGGTAGTATAAATACCAGTTGTTACATTGGGATCCAATAATCCAGAGTCCGTATAGTGTTGATCAAAACTTATCCACCATTCTGACAATTTGAAGTAGCCTACTCCTTTTTTTTGAGTCCACGGACCACCAGCAATTAAGGAAGAAGAAGATATAATTATGGCTGCAAGAGCTATGATTGAATTTTTCATTATTAGTTTACTTTTAGTCGTTAAAATTACTTGATTTCCCCATCGCCAACTTTGACGTTAAAAGGCTTACAAAAGTAAAGTACATGACTGTACTGATTGATATCTACATTTTTTATTTCGTATACATGAGCTCCATCAAATACAGTTACTCTTCCGATCTCTAAGGCATTAGCTGTAGTGTTTTTATTATTAGTTAGATATACAAACAATCCAGGTAATGATGTTGAAGCTGTATAATTATCCGCAATTGATAATTTTAAATCTTGCCCTACTTGCTCTAGGGTAAAATCCCCGGAAAGCTTATATGAACTGGTTGTCTTTATTTGTCCAGATCTGCCCGAATTGACCACAACTGTTTTATCTGTTACTTCAATAATCTTAGAGTCAAACACATCGACTTCATCGTTGATATAGTGCACTGATATCTCAGTTGTTCCCTTTGCAATCGAGGTAGCTAGTCCATTATTATCAATAGTAATAATAGATGGGTCGCTGCTTTCCCATACAACTTCGATTGGCGTTTCTTTACCTACATTATTCAAATACATATACTCAAATTGATAAGTAGTATCAACCGAAAGGGAAGCTAGATTATTGGTAATTCTGATAACAGGATCTACTTCGTCTTGGACATAATCATCACCAACACAGCTTTGTAATGTGATGGATAGTAGCATTGATAAAAATAGGAATAGTCTCATATCTGTAATTATTAGAATGTTCAGATATATAATGTTAAAAAATGGAAAACAGTTGTCTGGATGATAGGTTAAAGTAATCTTAAGGAATATTTATTAAGTTATTGTTATCTTTTTAAGTACAAATTGATGGCTTCAGTCTTGTTATTTACCTCTAGTTTTTCGTAGATCTTATGGATGTACTGCTTGACAGTTCCAGTTGTGATGCCTAGTTCTGATGCTATCTCTTTATACAACAATCCTTTTGAAAGCAGTGCCAATAACTCAAGTTCTCTGTTGGTAAGAGGCAACCTAGTATTGGTTTTTATATCAATAGATTGAGAAGAGAAAGTATCAATAATCTTTCTAAGAATTTTTCTATATAATAATCACAGAGTTGATTTAGGAGACATTCTACTTCGTCAATGAATTCTTTTTAAACTTTAGGTGCTGCTGCCTTACTTAATTTTACTCTAGACAATCTACGAAAAGAGGCTGTCGACAAAGTGCTATATATTTATTAGAGTTAAGTCGTCATCTCTATTACCAGATATAAGATGACTTATTAAGACAATCTATCTTTCAAGTTACATTTTACGTACTTTTGGATTTATTATCAACTCAATTATTTTGAAAAACTTCGAAGAACTAGGTATTAGCTCAGGTTTTGTAAAAGGGCTTGCTGAATTAAATATTATCGAACCTACTGATATACAAAGAAAGGTGATCCCATTATTGCTAGGCCAATCGACCGACATTGTTGCCCAAGCACAAACAGGAACTGGGAAAACAGCGGCATTTGGCCTTCCATTATTGCAGCAAATGGATTCTAATATAAATACAGTCCAGGCCTTAGTACTTTGTCCAACTCGTGAATTGGCTAAACAGGTTGCTAAGCAATTGTTTAAGTTTACAAAGTATTCTGATAAAATATTTACAGAAGCAGTATTTGGCGGTGAACGGATAGAATTTCAGATGAAATCTTTGAAACGTCCAACCCATATTATTGTGGCCACTCCAGGTCGACTGATTGATTTGATAAATCGTAAAGCAGTAGATTTAAGCACAATAAAGACTGTTGTATTAGATGAAGCCGACGAAATGCTGAGCTTTGGTTTTAAAAAAGAATTGGATGAAATCTTAAGTAATCTTTCATCTGTTGAAAATAAATGGTTGTTTTCTGCTACCATACCACCCGGAATTCAAGAAATAATTTCAAAACACATGGCTGCGAATGCTATACGAATTGAAGTAAAACAATACAATACCGTCAACGACAACATATCGCATCATTATGTGAAATGCGATGATTCAGAAAAGTTAAATCTACTACTTCAATTCTTAAAATCAGAGCACAAAAACCGTGGGGTTATCTTTTGCAGAACAAAAGCAGCAACTAAAACCCTAAGCGAACAATTAATAGCAAAGGGAATCTCAACAAATGCCATTCATGGAGATTTGCAGCAAAAAGAACGAGATAAGGTAATGCGAGCTTTTAAAAATGGATCCTTACGAGTGCTTGTGGCCACAGATCTTTCGGCACGAGGAATTGACGTCTCTGACTTAAACTTCGTGGTTCATTATCAACTTCCAGATAATGAAGAGTACTATACTCATCGCAGTGGCCGAACGGCACGAGCAGGTAAAGAAGGTATTTCTATGTGCTTTGCAAACGATTATGAAGTAAAGACTTTAAAAAAGTATGAAGACAGTTTAGGTATCAATTTTCGCCAGGTAAAAATGGTACGATAATTATTTCAACGCATATTGCGGGTTGAACTTTAGAACAAGTAAATAATAGTTGTTACCTTTGTTTTTTAGATGATACAAGTCATAACTAGGCATCAAATAATAACATGGAGAAAAAATACCATCCGGAAGAATATTGGACGGAAGTAGGACAAAAAATAGATAGTAGAGTTGGAGCAAACGTAATTGCAGGAGATGATGAACCATTCTACAGATATAAAAGGATAGAGTTTTTAAAATTATTAAATCAATTTGACTTTAGTAATCTTTCATGTTTGGAAGTGGGCAATGGTCCAGGTGGCAATCTACTTGAAGTGTTAAAGCAAAAACCTAAAAAACTTCAGGGAGTAGATATATCTGATGTCATGGTTGGTATGGCTCGTAAGAAGTTGCCTTCCGAAGTTATTATTACTAAGATTAACGGCACGTCAATACCTTTTGAAGACAACTCAATAGATGTCATCTTTACCGCTACCGTACTCCAACATAATACAGATGATGTCATGCTTCGTAAGTTGATGGCAGAGATCTGCAGAGTAAGTGGAGATAAGGTCTTACTTTTTGAAAGAATAGAAAATTCGATAAAAGGCGACGATTTATGTCTTGGTAGACCTGTGGATTACTATGCAGGGATTATGAAAGAAGGAGGTTTTTCGCTGGCTGATCAAAGTTTTATTAACATCCGTGCAAGTTATTACGTATCTGGTTTTATCAGAAAAGTATTTAACAGTAAAAACCGAAAGGAAGGAGATCCTCTAAATGGCTTTTCGACATTCTTACAGAATATCACACTGCCTATAACTAAGGTATTAGATAAAGTATTTACCTCTAAAAAAGATGTAGCAAAGTTGGTTTTTGTAAAAGATCGTTAAGCTTCTTAAACTGTAGATAGACTAACTTAATTCTAAAGTGATATCTTTTTGCCCTTCTTAATAAAAGTTAAAATACACTACCATTGCGATAAATGTCAAGTGTATCAGCTCTGGGTATAATTTGTTTTTTGCACCTACAAATCCCATGGCTAACAGGTACCCGACCGGTAAAGCAATAGTAATATAGTGATCTATTGTTAC
>JBBKVK010000095.1:0-6400 GCA_037968395.1 Saprospiraceae bacterium
ATTTGTTTTTAATTGTTAATAAAAAATATAAACCATAATTAATTACCTGCTGCTATTATTAATCCCAATCCTAAAATAAATAGGATGAACATAATTAGCAACATGTTATTTATTTTTGAACCTGATCCTTTAAATTCCTTCCAAATTACTACTCCCCAAAAGGCAGCAACTAGTGTAGCTCCTTGTCCTAATCCATAGGAAATTGCTGGACCAGCTTTACCCGAAGCAATAAGGTTGAAAAGGAAACCTAATGCCCATATAAACCCTCCTAAAACACCAACAGCATGGATGGAAAGTTTCCCAGTAAAATACTCTTTGTAGGAAATTGGCGTGCCTTCCAATGGTCTTTTCATCAGCATAGTGTTAAACAACAGATTGCTGACTAAAATACCTGTCGAGAATACAACAAATGCTGTGTATGGTGTCATTTTACCAACTGCTGGTGATACGAAATTTTCAAGATCCATACCCGATGCAACAAATGGATAAAAAACAGACATCAAGATACCGGCAATTACAGAAACCAATATCCATTTCATACTGGCTTTATCTCCGTTACCAGCATTTTTCATTTTATAAGCAAACGCATTGACGAGGACTGCCAAAACAACTAACGCCACTCCTCCGAATAACATGGTAGGGTCGCCTTTTGGCAATAAAACAAAGTTGATGATAACTCCTATAACAAGAGCTAATCCTATACCGATAGGAAAAGCAACAGCCATACCTGCACCAGCAATTGCAGCCGTTAGCAAGATATTGGCAAGATTAAATACAATTCCTCCTAAAAATGCACCACGTAAGTTTTCGGATGATACTTGTGGTAAATCTACTAAAAATGAACGTCCTTCACTTCCAGTACTCCCCATTGTCATGGCTAAAATCAAGGAAAACAGAAATATGCCAATGACATAATCCCAATAAAATAATTCAAAGCGCCATTTTTTTTGCACTAGTTTCTGGGTATTTGCCCATGAGCCCCAACAGAGCATAGTGATAAGACAAAAAATAATTGCTAACGGATAACTGTCGACGATGTACATGTGGCTTAATTGTTAGTTGTTAAAAATTTAGTTAATTTATCGATGCATTCTTTTTAATGTATAGGTAAAGGCTTCGTCTAGAAACTGTACTTTCCAGTCATCTTTATCTTTACTTCCCATTACCCTATATTCATGATATATTTTTTTTTCTCTTAATAGTTGGCGTATGGTTTCACTTGTTTCATAATTATTGCTTTTGTCTGAAGTACCCACAAAAAACCATGTTCTATTCATAGATTTAGGTTCTAATTCATTTATTACGGAACTATAAGATTCTACAGTGTTTGTAGGGTCCATTAATACACAAGTAGCAAATTGTTCAGGCTGCAATAGTTGTCTAAGTGATTCACCACTGCTACCTACAACCATCAATGACCTAAAACGATACCCACTCCTTGCCCTGTAGTTTTTTTCTAAAAATGGTGCTATGTTATCTAATAATCCTTTTTCATTTTCAGTCAAGAAAACCATCATAAATGGCGATAAACTGGCATTTGCTATCTTCTGATCAGCTATATTTGACATTCGTTCTCTCTCAGAGTCTGACACATTGCCCACTACATATATGGTAGGATACTTCCTGCTTGTATTAGTATATTCTAACGGTAAATAGACAGGATATGAACCCTCTTTAATATTTACAGAATCTATTCTTTTAGAGCTCAGCTCTGTTGGCTGATACTCAATATCCATCAAATCCCCTTCATACGCTTTGCCCCTAAATGCATCACTTATAAACCTCAATCCATTTGGTAGAGCTTCCCGCCAATAAGAAAATTCATGCCCTCCATCTCTTACTCTGTATTCATGTGGGATGTTCTTTTCCGAAAGCACCATATGCAATTTATCATTACTTGCAGCCAACGTTTCCTCATCGTCTCCACTATCTATGTATATACGGAGGTCTTTCCACTGCTCGATATCTTCATTTTGAATCATATGCAACGGACATTCATTCTTGTAATAATCTGTAAGCCTTGCTTCACCAACTGTTCTTACGCCACCGAAAAGTCTGCCCCATTGTTCATCCCACCCTTTACTACTTTCTTTTATATACTGTTGATCCGTTCTTATGGAAACACTTAAAGGAACACATGCTGCAAACATTTCAGGATGTTTTAATGGAAGTACTAACGCCCCAAATCCTCCCATAGAATAGCCCATAGTGGCTCTTTTACTTCTGTCAGCTATCGTATGAAAAGCACTATCTATGGTTGGGATTAATTCTTTTACAAACATATCTTGATAGAGAAATGTGCCAGCAGAATCATTTACGTAATAACTACGATATCCTTGAGGCATTATAAAGATCATAGGTAAAACATCGCATTCCTTTATAACATTATCTGCTATTTGGCTAATATATCCGTATTCAACCCACGAAGTTTCATCATCACCTAATCCATGAAGTAAATAGACTACAGGATATTTTTTATTGCTGCTGTAGTAATCTTCTGGAAGGATAACAGAGTATTTCACCTCTTGTCCAAGTATGTTGCTGTAGAAGCTCAGACTTTCCATAATTCTATTATTCTGCCCTGAAAGATTAGGGCAAATCATTAAGAATAAAAAAAGAAAAATACTGGGCTTTAACATACTTCGTTTATTGGTTTTTTAATTGTTTGTTTAAATAATACCAAGACCCATCGATGCCATTTAAAAATGACTGAAAGGAAACGGATCCCTCCCTTATGCGATACTCATGTGTTATTCCTCTGCTTTTCATATCGACGTACAATGAATAATTTCCTTTATATGAAACCGTTTGATGGGTAGCATCTACATAATAATATGCTTCATTCTCTGCTGTTGCATTATCTGGTAATAATGCATCAAAGATGAAACAGTTTTTTACTTCATTTTTAAGAGCTGGCATAAGCATCCAAGCATTTTCACCGCCTTTACTATTTCCTACTATCAACCTACTTTCTTTGGTTGTCACAATTCTGTGGTTAGATTCTGTATGAGCAATGATGCTTTTCATATCTGCTTCGCCGACATACCCATTTGCACAAGGAATTTCAACAATAACGGAGTGAGGAATCTTGTCACTTTGCATACTATTGTTTAATAATGACATTACGTTCAATGCATTTGGAATGCGATCTGCACCGCCACTTTCATTTAAGTAAAAGATAACAGGATAGTTGTTGGTAGTACTTTCATAACTTGTAGGTCTGAATACACCTATTTTTGTGCCTCCTACATTTTCCTCAATATATTGAGTATTGGCTATGGAAGGTCCTATATCCACAGGTGTCATCTCAGCAGGATAAGGTTCTCCTTGAAACCCTTTGTTTATAAACCGCAGTGCTTCGGGAATAACTTTATTCCAATAACTAAAATCATGGCCGCCATTGCCCATTCTATATTCATGATCAAAGTTTTTAGTACGCAATAGATTGTGAAGAGCACCATTTGTAACAGAAAGTGTCTCCTCATCATCGCCACAAACAAAAAATAGTTTTAAGCTTGAAAATTCAGACAAGTCGTTTTGATCAAAAAAGTGAAAAGGGCTATATTCTATAAAATAGGGTGTTAATCGAGAAGGTCCTGATACTCCATTTCCTCCAAAGATTGAACCCCATTGTGTATTAAATACTCCTTGTGGCTCTGCAAGGTACTGTTCATCTGTTCTAAAAGACATGCTTAGTGGAACACTGATGCTAAATACATCAGGATTTTTTGCTGGTAATGCTAATGCGCCATAACCACCCATAGAGTAACCCATTACGGCTCTTTGCGATGCCTCTTTTTTGGTTCGATAGATACTGTCTATTTGTGGCACTAATTCTCCAGTAAACATATCCATATAGCGATATGAGCCTGCGAAGTTATTTAAAAAGTAAGAATTATATCCATCGGGCATTACAAAAATCATAGGTCCGATTTCAGTACTTAGATTGTCTGAATGATACTTTATACTTCCTGATCTGCTCCAAGCGGTATTATTGTCACCAAACCCATGAAGTAAATAAACCACAGGGTAGGATATTCCCGATGTTTCATAATCTGCAGGTAACAATACGGAATACTTAATAGTGTGATCCATTACTTTGCTTTTAATCGATGACTCAACCAACCGCATAAATGGCGGATCAGTAGGACCGTCTTTATCGTCTACCTTTTTGCAACCCAATAAAAGCAGTATCATAATACTTACAGGGAGGATTACAACCAAATTAAAACCATATGATTTAAAAACAATTTTCATTCCTTACTCTATTTTGGATCAAATGGTATATGCTCTTTTTCGCTATACACTACGATTGATTTCATGTATATACTAAATTCAGGATCTTTATTAGCCCATTTTATATCAACTTTATATGCACCTTCTTTTAGCATATATTTATGGTAGATATCATATTTTCTGACGATGTAATCGAACGGCATTTTAACTTGCTCTACTTTTTCACCATTAATATATATATCTAATAACGCTACATAGTCACTTTTTGAGACTCCACATCTGCTTTTTATATTTCCAAGTACGACAATACCATTTCCAGTAAAATCAATATTGATGTCTTTATCTGTGAATTCTAGTCTTAGATACCTTTCCTCAGCAGGATACAATCCTTCAAATGATTGCTCGAGAAGGACAGTGGCAGGAGACTGGATTTTTATTTGCACACTATCATTGGATACCTTTCCTCCATTTTGTTCTACCAATTGAAGGGTATGTTTATATGTCAATTTATATACCTCATTTAAGGTAATATCCATATAAGGGAAGTTTATGTCCTCCACCTCTTCGATAGCTGGCTTCCAATAATCTGGAATGTTTTTGTATCCATACATTACACCTAGTATTCCTGCAGCTGTAGCAGGGTTACAATCTGAATCTTGGCCACATCGAGTAGACACATCCATCGTTTTAAAGAAATCTTTTTGACCGTATAACAAACCAACAACCACATAAGCTGCATTTAATCTAGCGTCTATGTTGAATGAATTAAAAACGCCTTCAGGACATCCTTTTTCGGAGGAATGATTTTTTTCTAATTCATACCATGTTTGTTTCCAGTCATCTGGGTATTGCTTATGCCATTTTATTGCATCACTGATGGTCTTATAAAATTGACTTTGCTCAGGAATTGTTTTTAAAGCACTATTGATCACATAATCAAGATCATCAGAATAATAGGCAACAGTGTACAATGCTGAAACAAAAACTCCGCCATACCATCCGTCACCATAGTTCATAATATGACCGATACTGTCGCAAAAATCAGATGAAGTATTGGTCATGCCAGGAGCCATCAGTCCAATAAAATCTGCCTCAATTTGAAAATCTATATCATCAGCATGTGGATTATTCATCCAATGTCCCGAAGCAGGAGGCATGATGCCATTCAGAATATTATACCTTGCAGCTTGATTGGCATGCCAAAGTTTATAATCTTCCTTAGCAAATGCCAGTGCGAATGAATCTTTTGGAGCATCTAATCCATGTTTTTCAATAATATTTACAAACGTAAGATCTAGATAAACATCATCGTATAAACCTGGATCTAAATCATACGTTTCTTTTATATAATGATCGTGCCAAACCATGTTTTGATAGTCCTGTATCATGGTGCCTTTAAATCGAAATTCTGTTGGGCCACCATAAGTCACACCGATAGTTTGTCCAGCCCATCCGCCTCTTATCTTATCTTTTAAGACGTCTTTGGAAATGTGGAGATATTCCATTGGTTTTACTTCAGATTTCTTTTCCACATTCTGGCAACTATTCAACAGTAAACAACCCAAAAATGCTAATCCTATTATATAAAAAGTTCTCATAAATTTCTAATGTTGTGTTATATGACCTTTTGGCTCAGTTCCCGAAAAAACAATTAAATCATTAATCCGGTACTCATATTCAGGAGTATTGTTTTTCCATACTAACTTGACTTCATGCTTCCCTTCTACCATTTGATATTTCCAAGTAGGCTCTAACCTTCTAGCCGAATTCTTCATTGGTAATTTTACGGTTTCAGTTAAGGCTCCATCGATATAAACATCCATCAAAGCAACATAAGGGTCATCTTTTTCAGCAAGCCCAAATGACTCTGAACCATAGGTTCTCTTAGAGATTCGATCAATATAAGCAATATCTACTTTTGAACGCTTCGCCATATTGCCATAAAACAAGAAACCGTTGCCTTCAAAATTAAACGTCATTTCATCTGTGAAAGATTCGTCTATTTTGTTCCTTTCAATTGGGTAACAGTTTTCAAAATTCTGTTCAAATGCTACGGCTATAGGTTTGGCTAATGGAATTGTTAGAGTATCACCTTCTATCTTTCCGCCTTTAGATTCAATCATTTTTAAGGCATGGTTAAAACTTAAACCGTATGCCTTAGATA